>NZ_CVTO01000118.1:18937-35297 GCF_900004715.1 Pseudomonas sp. 24 E 13 | reverse complement strand
CGGCCTTAGAGCCGACCGGTATCGTGTGTCGATCCGCGATCCAAATGTGGGAGGGGGCTTGCCCCCGATGCGGTGGGTCAGCCAGCTCTGTTGTCTCTGACCCACCGCCATCGGGGGCAAGCCCCCTCCCACATTGTTTGTATTCCAGCGTTAGAATCGGGTTTGTACAGCCACCTCGAACGTTCGCGGTGAGCCGAGGTAATACGCCGGTGATACGTGGGCGAATTCGGCATACACCTCATTGGTCAGGTTGCGCACCCGGCCGGTTATCGAGGTATGTGTGTCCACTTTATAGCGCAGAAAACTGCCAAACAGCGTGTAGGCCGGTACCGTCTGGGTGTTGGCATTGTCGGCATACACCTGGGCGACATGGCGCGCGTCGACGCCGCCTTGCCAATTTTCTGAAAAGTCATAGGTCAGCCATAGATTGCCCACGCGCTTGGGCACGTTGGTCGGTGTATTGCCTTGACGCGACACCACGGAGCCGCTGGCGGTTTTCTCGTTGAAGTCGTCGTATTGCGCGTCGACCCACGCGATGTTGCCTTCAGCCAGCAATCGGGGGGTGATGCGCAGCGAACTGGCCAGTTCGATGCCCCTGGATGACTGCGCACCCACGGGAATGCTGCGGGTGGGGTCCAGTGGGTCGGTTACCGCAAAGTCCTTGCGCTCGATCCTGTACACGGCAAGCGTGGCGGCGCCACGGCCTTCGAGGTAGTCGAACTTGCTGCCTATTTCCCATTGCTTGCCGGTCGATACGTCGAACACCTGAGTCGTGGTGCTCGGCTGTTCGGCGGCGGTGCTGTATTGCACGTAGACGTTGGCGGAGGGCATGAACTGGTAGGTCAAACCCACGCGCCCGGTCACCGGTTCCCAACTGCGCTGGAGGTGCCTGGGGTTGGCGGCTGTCACCGTCCTGTGGTTGGTCACGTCCAGGTCGATGGCGTCGTAGCGCAGGCCGGTGAGCAGCGACAAGGTGTCGGTCAAGCCCAGGCGGTTTTCCACGAACAGCGCTTTTGTAGTCACTGCACTGGTCTTGTCTTTGACAAAACCGGGTCGGGTGCCCGGTATGTCGTAGAAATGGCCGGGCTGATAGCCGTTCGGCTCGACGGTGCTGTTGCCCGGCACGTTCAACGGGCTGTTGGTGGTGCTGTTGACCTTGTATTCGAAGCCTGCGGACCAGGTGGTGGCCAGGCCGAAGACGGCGTCCTCATGGCGCAGCTCGAACTGGTTGCCGTTCTGCTCACCCTGATGCCGCACCTGATAGGCAGTGGAGCGGTTCACCGCGCTGTTGTCGGCGTTGTACTGGTAGGTTTCCAGGTTGCGGTAATCGCGCTGGCTGTCGAGGTGGTAGAGGGTGTTTTTCAGGGTGGTGCTGTCGTTGATCCGGTAGTCAATGATCGAGCGTGCCCAGCGTGTGCGCTGCTCATAGCGACCGTCCGCGACGTTGTAGTTGTTGAAGCGGTTGTGCCGATCGATCTTCAGCTCGCCGGCCTTGGGGTTGAGCACGGGAGTGCCCCAGTAGGGGCTGTCTTCGTGCTCGTCCTGATATTCCAGCGCCAGGGTGTGGGACAGGTCCGGGGTCAGGTCGCTGAGCAGGGAAAACGCCACGCTCCAGGCCTCGCGCTGGTCGCGGTCGATGTAGCTGTGCTGGGTGTTGCGGCTCACATCCAGGCGTGCGTAATGCTGCACCTCGGCGCCGGGCTCGGTGAGCGCATGGTTCAGGCCCAACGCCAGGCCGGCGGTGTCATGGCTGCCATAGGTCAACTGGCCTTCGACGGCGTGTTCCTCACGGCTGGCCAGCCTGGTCACGTAGTTCAGCGAACCGCCTACGGAGCCTGCGCCATTGATCAGGGAGGAGGGACCGCCGACCAGTTCGACACGGTCGTAGATCCACGCATCCACCGGCCGCGCGAGGCCGGTGGCGACGTTGATACCGTTGAACATCTGGGTGATCTGGCTGCTGGTGAACCCGCGGTATGAGACGAACCCGCCAAAGCCCGGTGGCGCGCTGGCGTTGACGCCGGGCAGGGTATTGGCTGCATCGCGAAAGGTCTTGGCGCCATGGCGCTCGATGTCGTTGCGCGTGGCAATGGCCACCGACGCCGGGGCTTCACGCATGCTCAATCCCAGCCGCGACGCCATGCCGCTGGGTTGATCCAGGGCCAGGCCGGGATCGACGGTTTGCTCGCCTTCAATGGTGGTCGGGGCCAGCTCAAGGGCTGGGGCGCAAACAGGCAGGCAGCCGCACAGGCCCGCCAGCAAGGGTAAATGTTTCATGGTTGAATCCTGAAAACTTGGCGTGAAAACAACACACGACCGCGCGTATTTCCGCATGGAAACAGGGGCAGTGCAGAGGGACAGCGCAGGGATCAGGCGAAGGCGGGCGGCGCGCGCGGGTGGGCCGTGGGCCAGGTGAGACGGGCGGGGATGTCGGCGGCAAGTACCACGGCCGCAGGCGGGGCGTGCGGCTGTGGCAACACCGCTACATTCAGGTGACTGCTGAGCGCAGGGCCCATGCCGCCGGTGGAGCACAGGGGGCAACCGAACGCCTTGGACAGTGTTGGCAGGCTCTCATCGGTAGAGTTTGATTGCACGGGCGCCTGGGTGCGCGGGTCGACCGTACAGAACTGACCGCTGATGCCGTTGAGCTGCATCCCGACCATTTGCCCGTGCCCGATGCTGCAGGCGAACACATTGAACAGGACGCAGCCATACAGCATCCAGGCAATGAGCGAGCGGTCGGTTCGGGCAAGTTTCATGGGGCGGCACTTTAACATCAGCTGCCGACGAAATACCTGCAAAAAATATCAGGGCGTCTATGCTCATTCCCACCATTTCTGGGGACGCCCGCCATGAGCTTCGTCGTTGCGCGCTGGATCGTCGGGATTTTCACCTGCATCAGCATGGTGCATTTGTACTGGGCCGCCGGCGGAAAATTCGGCAGCCTGGCCGCCATACCGCAATTACCCGGCGAATTCGCCGGCGGGCCAAGACCGGCTTTCAAGCCCTCGACGCTGGGTACATTCCTGGTGGCAATGGGATTGGTGGCGATTGCGCTGTTGGTCTGCCTGCGCGCCGGACTGTATTTTTCGCCGGTGTCCCATGGGGCGCTGCAATGGGGGATCAGCGCGATTGCCGTGGTGATGTTTGCCAGGGCGATCGGCGATTCGGAGTTGGTGGGGTTCTTCAAAAAGGTGGTGGGCTCAAGGTTCGCCAGGCTGGACACCTATTTTTATTCGCCGCTGTGCCTGGTGCTGGGCGCTGGCCTGTTGGTAGTGGCATGGGCCTGAGATAAGGCAATCTGATGGCCCCTCTGTAACAAAATTCTCGCCAGAATCGCTTTTATTTCAGGTGGTTAGGTGAGGAAGCCAATGCGCACTGTGGGAATCATGCTGGTTGCTTGTTCACTGGCCGGCGGCGCGGCAGCCGTGCAGGCACGAGAGCTGCGCGAGGGCGACAAATATATGTGCAGCTGGGGCGCGGGCACAGCCGCCAGGGCCCAGGAATTGAAGCTCTCGGGGGTGTCGCTGTACGCCGCGCGGCAGAAGATCCAGACCCTCAAGTTCAACAAATCGTGGATGCGCATGATGGCCATGGGCATTACCGAGCAGACCTATGACAGCCGCTCACGGCTCAAGCCCGAGGCGATTCGCCAGAGTTTCTACCAGGATTGCCTGCGCTATAAAGTGGCGCGCAAATAAGCGCCTGTCGCAGGTTCCTGCGCAGCGGTTTACAAATCCACGACAAATGCCGTGTAAGTATTTGCATACAATCACCTCCTTGATCGGGAGGCGTGTATGCATGTGCTTATTCGAGCGGCGACCGTCGATGACGTCGACACGCTCATTACAATCCGTACGTCTGTGGTGCAAAACCACCTGAGTGTCGAACAGATGGCTGACGATGCCGACGTTCGCTTCAAAAAGCGCAGGGCGCGCTGACTCATGAGCGCTTCGGTCTCCCAGTCAGCCAACAGCTTGCGCAACTTCGTGGTGGGCGTGCTGGGGGTTGCGGCGCTGCTGGGGTTCTATTTTGTACAACTCAATGCCGAGGCGGACCGCCAGCGTGAAGCCGCCGCCGAGCAGTTGGCCTTGTGCGTTCATTTGAAGCGGGTCGCCGGTGCGAACGCCTCAACCCATGTCGAACTTGGCCAGGCATGCGGGCAATTGAACGTAGAGTTTTTAAACCGCGTAAAAGTGGAATAAGTAATAACCTTATTTATACAATGGATTAAGTTCGGTATCGCTCGCTAACTTGCACCAAAAAGTGGCACAAACAGGCCTCTCACCTTAAAAAACATGTGGTTATTGAATGACTTACAACGGTTTAATCCGACGAAAGGAATAAAATAATCTTGTGAGCCGATTTTGCAGTCGCTACTATAGCCGGGCGTTCACCTCCCACGGTTTATGCATTTTTAAATCCCAAGTTTCCATCAGCTACTTGGGATTTTTTTTGCCTGGAATTTGATCTTCGCAGCCCAGTGCCGACACAACTCGCCCGGCAGAGCGCCGTATCAGAGGCGGCGCAGAAAGGACTTGACGATGTGTCGGGTGGCGTCGGTAGTGTCCAATTCGTCGAGGGTGTCGTAGGCGTACCACTGGCATTCGACGATTTCGTTGCACGGCCGTGCCTCGTCGATATTCACTACCGACGCTTCAAACACATGATGCACGGTGTCGCGGGCCTTGAGCTCCTGCAGGTACAGCAAGCCGTCCACGTTCAACCCCGTCTCTTCTTCCAGCTCGCGTTGCGCCGCGCCTACCGGGCGTTCACCACGCTCTACCTTGCCGCCCGGCAATGCCCATTTCGATCTTGCCTTGCGCACGAAGAGGATGTGCCCTTCGTGTTCGCAGATGACGGTGGCCCGTATTTTCATCGTTTATACCTGCTACGGGATGTTTGTCATAAAAGTGTAATGCAATTGTCATTCTAAGTGGTTATGGCGCGCCGGGCCGTGTATGTGGATACTGCCCGACTGACTTAAACGAACGAGGAGAGCAGATGAGCACCGTACGTTGGGGCATGATCGGCTGTGGCAGTGTGACCGAATTGAAGAGTGGACCGGCTTTCTACAAAGCGCCAGGTTCGGCCCTGGTGGCCGTGATGGGACGCCGTGAGGAAGCCGTGCGCGATTATGCGACACGCCATGGCATTGCACGCTTCTACACCGATGCCCAAGCCCTGATCGACGATCCCGAGGTGGACGCGGTGTACATCGCCACGCCACCCGACAGCCACCTTGAATACAGCTTGATGGTGGCGGCGGCGGGCAAGCACTGCTGCGTCGAAAAACCCATGGCGTTGAACGCCGAACAGAGTGCGCTGATGCAGCGCACCTTCGAGCGCGCCGGGCTGCATCTGTTCGTCTCCTACTATCGGCGCTCATTGCCGCGCTTCCAGCAGGTGCGCACCTGGTTGCAGGAAGGCCGTATCGGCGAGTTGCGCCACCTGATCTGGACCCTGTGCAAGCCCGCAGCGCCGGCAGACACCCACCCGGCCAACTGGCGCACGGATCCTGCGATTGCCGGCGGTGGTTACTTTGCCGACCTGGCCAGCCACGGCTTTGACCTGTTCCAGTACCTGGCGGGCGATATCGTCGAAGTCTCGGGCTTTACCGCGCGGCAGGCCGGACGCTATGCGGCGGAGGACGCAGTGACGGCCTGCTGGACCTTCGCCAGTGGCGCATTGGGCATGGGCTGCTGGAACTTTGTCGCTGACCGCCGCGAAGACCGGGTCGAGCTGATCGGCAGCCGTGGGCGCATCACGTTTGCGGTATTCGAAGACCAGCCGCTGCGCCTCGAAGGGGAGACCGACGAGGTGCTGGAGGTGCCGTGCCATGCGCATATCCAATGGCACCACGTCCTGGCGATGAATGCCCATATCCGGGGCGATGCCAAACACCCTTCGCTGGCGATCGAGGCGTTGAAGACTGATCGCATCCTGGACAAGGTGCTACAACGTTACTCCCAACACCCTTAGTCATCGCGATAGCGTGATGCTTCATTTTTTTGGAAGGATATCGCGATGAAATACTGGATGCTGTTGTGGCTGTTGATCGTGACTGGCGCGACGGCGGCGCCGCGCAGTCAGGAGCAGGCGGGGGAATTTGATTTTTATGTGTTGTCGCTGTCATGGTCGCCGACGTTTTGCCTGACGCACCCGAACAATGAGCAATGTTCGGGCAAAGGCTACGGCTTTGTACTGCATGGACTGTGGCCGCAATATGCCAAAGGCGGGTGGCCGGCGTCCTGCGCGACGCAATCGCGGTTGAGCGATGAAGCGCTGGAAAAAGGCGCCACGCTGTTCCCTTCGCGTGCGTTGCTCAAGCACGAATGGGCCAAACATGGGACCTGCAGCGGGCTTGAGCCGATGGAGTATTTGGAAAAGTCCGACACGGCGTTGGGCGCGGTGGTCATTCCGCAACAACTGCAGCCGTTCAACACGCCACCGTCGTTGTCGTCCGGCGAGATCGAGGCATTGTTTCGCGACAGCAACCCGCGCATGGGCAACCACGGCATGGCCGTCATCTGCAAAGGCAAGGTGTTGTCTGAGGTGCGGGTATGCCTGACCAAGGACCTGGCCTTCGCCGGCTGCCCACGCAGTGTGAAAAGCCAGTGCCGGGATGGCGATATCCGCATCCCCGCCCAGCGCTGAGCAGTGTTGAGCCAGATCAAGGGCTGCGGCGTTTTTCATGGCTGCATCGCCACCCGATAGCGCTCATCGAAATCGTCTGCCAACTGCGCAAGGGTCACGTCGCCCAGGCGCTTCAAAAGCACGGCCTGGGCCCGGGCGAAGGCGTCCGTCAATGCCGCGTTGACGGCCTGTTCGACCAGGCATTGGGGGTGATCGGTGGACAGGCCGATGGCAAAGATCGACGGCGTACCCAGGGCATTGTGAATCTCCAGCAAGGTGATTTCACTCAAGGGCTTGCCCAGGGTCCAACCCCCCTGGTGACCCTTTTCCGAGCATACGTAGCCCTTTTCCTTGAGCAGGCCGAGCGTGCGCCGCACCACCACAGGGTTAGTGCCCAGCATCCGGGCAATGGTCTGCGACGTGGCTCGTTCTTCATGGCGTCCCATATGGATCAATACGTGCAGCATGCGCGAAAGCCGGGTGTCGTTTCTCATTCAGTCATTCCCAATCGGTTCGACGCACAGTATCTTCCGTAACCTGAAAAGGTGCGAGATGTCTGGTGCGTTAATTTCATGTCACTGTCGCCGAGGGCGCGATGCTACGAGGCAAAAGGTCATTTTGTTCAATACGCTGAACGTCTGTCCCCTTATCGTGAACCCGACTTCGTTTGGCATCACATAAGGAACTGTAATGAGCTTGACTCTTTCCATGGCCGCCTTCGCCCTGGCCACGTCCATCACGCCGGGACCGGTCAATGTGGTCGCCTTGAGTGCCGGCGCGCGCTTCGGGTTTGCCGCGAGCCAGAAGCACGTGCTTGGCGCGGCTGTCGGCTTCACATTGCTGCTGGTGTTGATCGGCCTGGGCTTGCACGAAGTGCTGCTGCGCTGGCCGATCCTGACCCAACTGATCCAGTGGGGCGGGGTGGCATTCTTGTTGTACATGGCCTGGAAGCTTGCCGTGGATGATGGGCAGTTGCACGCCGATGGCGCCGCCACTGCGCCCTCGATGCTGTATGGCGCGATCATGCAGTGGCTCAACCCCAAAGCCTGGCTGGCCTGTGTGGCGGGGATGGGGTTGTTTGCGGCGGACGGCGAGGCCAGGCAAGTCTGGCTGTTTGCCAGCCTCTATCTGGTGATCTGCTACCTGTCGGTGGCGTGCTGGGCCTACGCCGGAACCTTTCTGCGGCGCTACCTGCACAATCCCAAGGGGGTCAGAGTCTTCAACCGCTCCATGGCCGCGTTGCTGGTGGCCAGTGTGGGTTATTTGCTGATGGCTTGAGCGTTTCGCGGTATTGCCCGGGCGTGGCGGCGAAATGCTGCTTGAACGCACGCTGGAAATGCGCCTGGTCGGCAAAGCCTGCGGCCAGGGCGACATCGGCGATCAGCGCGCCATTGCGCAGTTGAGTGCGGGCGAACTGGATGCGGTGGTTGACCAGGAACGCATGGGGCGTCAGCCCGTAATAGTGCTTGAAGGCGCGGATCAGGTAGGACGGCGACAGCTCGGCCGCGAGGCAAATGTCCTCGAGCTTCAAGGCCTCGGTACAGTGTTCACGGATGTAGTCGGCGGCCCGCTCCAGCTTGTGATTGACCTCGCGCATGGGGGTGAGGGAAGGGTTCAGGCGTTGCTGCACTTCGCTGAAGTAGCCCACCAGCGCGCTCTGCTTGTGCAGCAGTTCGGCCCGTTCATCCACCAACAGCCGGTACAGCGCCAGCAAGCCGTTGTACAACGCGGTGTCCCGCGTATGGGGCGTGTTGAACGCACGGTAACCCTGGTCGGTGCTGAAACCCAACTGATGCTGCAGGTCGGTCAGCCAGGGCGTGTCGAGGTAGAGCATATGGTAGGACCAATGCTCGTTTTCGATGGGATTGCACGCATGCACGTCGCCGGGGTTCATCAACACCACGGTGCCGGCGCTGATCACGAAGGTCTGTTCGCCATAGTGGTAATAGCTGCGCCCGGCGGTGATAGCGCCAATGGAAAAATGCTCATGGGCGTGGCGGGTGTAGGTGACCTTGCGCCCATCGGCAATGGTGCGCGCCTCGATGAACGGCAGACGCTCGTCGCGCCAGAAACGCGGCGAGTGCGCAGGGTGAGCGGGGCTGTTCAACGACATGGCGAGGGCTCCTGCCTGTTATGCGGGCACCAGAAAGGCCGCTTCCAGCAATTGCCGAGTATAGGCATGTTGCGGGTTGGCGAAAATCGTCGCGGCATCCCCTTGCTCCACCACCTGGCCCTGCTTGACCACCATCAACTGATGAGTCAGCGCCTTGACCACCGCCAGGTCATGGCTGATGAACAGGTAGGTCAGGTTGTACTTGGCCTGCAAGCTGCGCAGCAGTTCCACCACCTGGCGTTGCACCGTACGGTCCAGCGCCGACGTCGGTTCGTCCAGCAGGATCAGGCGCGGCTTGAGCACCAGGGCGCGGGCAATGGCGATGCGCTGGCGCTGGCCACCGGAAAACTCATGGGGGTAGCGATGCCGCGATTGCGGGTCCAGGCCGACCTCCTTGAGCGCGGCGATGATCGCGGCTTCCTGCTCGGCCGGCGTGCCCATCTTGTGAATGCGCAACCCTTCGCCGACGATCTCGCTGACGCACATGCGCGGGCTCAGGCTACCGAAGGGGTCCTGGAACACCACCTGCATTTCCCGGCGCAGCGGGCGTACCTGTTGCTGGGTGAGGCGATCAAGCTGCTGGCCTTCGAAGCGAATCCCGCCCTGGCTGCCAATCAAGCGCAGGATCGCCAGGCCCAAGGTGGATTTGCCCGAGCCGCTTTCGCCGACGATGCCCAGGGTCTGCCCCTGGGGCAGGCTGAAGTTGATGCCGTCCACGGCCTTGACGTAATCGACGGTGTTGCGCAAAAAGCCTTTTTTGATCGGGAACCAGACTTTCAGGTCGTCCACTTCCAGCAGCGTTGGCCCCACGGCGTTGCCGGCCGGCCCGCCACTGGGCTCGGCCGCCAGCAGTTCCTGGGTGTAAGGGTGTTGCGGCGCCTGGAACAGCGTCTCGCAGTCGGCCTGTTCGACGATGCAGCCCTGTTGCATCACGCACACACGGTGAGCGATCCGGCGGACCAGGTTCAGGTCGTGGCTGATCAACAGCAACGCCATGCCCAGGCGCGCCTGCAGTTCCTTGAGCAGTTCCAGGATTTTCAATTGCACCGTCACGTCGAGGGCCGTGGTCGGCTCATCGGCAATCAGCAGTTCCGGCTCGTTGGCCAGGGCCATGGCGATCATCACGCGCTGGCGCTGGCCGCCGGAGAGTTCGTGGGGCAGCGCCTTGAGGCGTTTGTGCGGTTCGGGAATGCCCACCAGTTCCAGCAGTTCCAGGGTGCGCCGGGTGGCGACCTTGCCGGTGAGGCCCTTGTGCAGGCCGAGCACTTCGTTGATCTGTTTCTCGATGCAGTGCAGCGGGTTCAACGAGGTCATCGGCTCCTGGAAGATCATCGCGATGCGGTTGCCGCGAATGTGCCGCAGGGTCTTTTCCTTGAGCGTCAGCAGGTCTTGACCGGCGTAGCTGATGGTACCGGAGGGGTGCCGCGCCAGAGGGTAGGGCAAGAGGCGCAGGATCGAATGCGCCGTCACCGATTTGCCCGAGCCGCTTTCGCCGACCAGGGCCAGGGTTTCGCCGCGTTTGATATCGAAGCTGACGTGATTGACCACGCGATGCTGATGCTCGCCCGTGACGAACTCGACACTGAGGTCGCGGATTTCGATCAGATTGTCCTGATTCATCTCATTTCCTCGGGTCGAAGGCGTCGCGAGCGGACTCGCCGATAAACACCAGCAGGCTCAACATGATCGCCAGCACGGCGAACGCGCTCATGCCCAGCCACGGCGCCTGCAGGTTGGATTTGCCCTGGGCCACCAGTTCGCCCAGTGACGGTGAGCCGGCCGGCAGGCCGAAACCCAGGAAGTCCAGGGCGGTGAGGGTGCCGATGGCGCCGGTGAGGATGAACGGCATGAACGTCATGGTCGAGACCATCGCATTGGGCAGGATATGGCGGAACATGATCGCGCCGTTCTGCATGCCCAGCGCACGGGCCGCGCGCACGTATTCGAGGTTGCGCCCGCGCAGGAACTCGGCACGCACCACGTCCACCAGGCTCATCCACGAGAACAACAGCATGATGCCCAGCAGCCACCAGAAGTTGGGCTGCACGAAACTGGCGAGAATGATCAGCAGGTACAGCACCGGCAACCCGGACCAGATCTCCAGGAAGCGTTGCCCGGCGAGGTCCACCCAGCCGCCATAGAAACCCTGCAGGGCGCCGGCGATCACGCCGATGATCGAGCTGAGCACGGTCAGCGTCAACGCGAACAGCACCGATACGCGAAACCCGTAGATGACCCGCGCCAGGACATCGCGGCCCTGGTCATCGGTGCCCAGCAGGTTGACGCTCGACGGCGGCGCGGGGGCCGGCACTTTCAGGTCGTAGTTGATGCTCTGGTAGCTGAACGGGATCGGTGCCCACAAGGTCCAGGCATCCTTGGCCTTGAGCAGTTCCTGGATATACGGGCTCTTGTAGTTGGCTTCCAGGGGGAACTCGCCGCCGAAGGTGGTTTCCGGGTAGCGCTTGAGCGCCGGGAAATACCAGTCGCCGTCAAAGTGCACGGCCAGCGGCTTGTCGTTGGCAATCAACTCGGCGCCCAGGCTCAGCACGAACAGGATCAGGAACAGCCACAGCGACCACCAGCCACGCTTGTTCGCCTTGAACCGCTCGAACCGGCGGCGATTGAGGGGGGACAGGTTCATCTCAATGCTCCCGGCTGGCGAAGTCGATCCGCGGATCGACCAGGGTGTAGGTGAGGTCGCCGATCAGTTTCACGATCAGCCCCAGCAGGGTGAAGATAAACAGCGTACCGAACACCACCGGATAGTCGCGGTTGATCGCCGCTTCAAAGCTCATCAGGCCCAGGCCATCGAGGGAGAAGATCACTTCCACCAGCAACGAGCCGGTAAAGAAGATACCGATAAAGGCCGAGGGGAAACCGGCGATCACCAGCAGCATCGCGTTGCGAAACACATGGCCGTAGAGCACGCGGTGGTTGGTCAGGCCCTTGGCCTTGGCGGTGACCACGTACTGTTTGTTGATCTCGTCGAGAAAGCTGTTCTTGGTCAGCAGGGTCATGGTGGCGAAGTTGCCGATCACCAGGGCGGTCACGGGCAGGGCCAGGTGCCAGAAGTAATCGAGAATTTTGCCGCTCCAACTCAATTCGTCGAAGTTGTTCGACGTGAGCCCGCGCAAGGGGAACCAGTCCAGGTAACTGCCGCCGGCAAACACCACGATCAGCAGGATGGCGAACAGGAACGCCGGGATCGCATAGCCGACGATGATTGCCGAGCTGGTCCACACATCGAAGTGGCTGCCGTGACGCGTGGCCTTGGCGATGCCCAGGGGGATCGACACCAGGTACATGATCAGGGTGCTCCACAACCCGAGGGAAATCGACACCGGCATCTTTTCCTTGATCAGGTCGATGACCTTGGCGTCACGGAAGAAGCTGTCGCCGAAGTCCAGCCGGGCGTAGTTCTTGACCATGATCCACAAGCGTTCCGGCGCCGACTTGTCGAAACCGTACATTTTCTCGATTTCCTTGATCAGCGCCGGGTCCAGGCCCTGGGCGCCACGGTAGCTGCTGGAGCCGGCCACCGAAACTTCGGCGCCGCCACCGGCAATGCGGCTGGTGGCACCGTCAAAGCCTTCGAGCTTGGCGATCATCTGCTCCACCGGGCCGCCCGGGGCGGCCTGGATGATGACGAAGTTGATCAGCAGGATCCCGAACAGCGTGGGGATGATCAGCAACAGGCGACGAACAATATAGGCCAGCATTCAATCGCCTCCGCTCGCCGCTTCGGCGCTGTGCGTAGTGTCCAGGGGAACAGCCGGTTTGACGTCGGGTTTGGCCCACCAGGTGGCGGTGCCGACGTCATAGCGCGGCGAGACTTTCGGGTGGCCGAGGTGATCCCAGTACGCCACACGGAACGTCTTGATGTGCCAGTTGGGAATCACGTAGTAGCCAAACTGCAGCACGCGGTCCAGTGCCCTGGCGTGGGCGATCAGGCTTTTGCGCGAGTCGGCATCGATCAGTTGCTCGACCAACTGATCGACGGCGGGGTCCTTGAGCCCCATGTAGTTGCGGCTGCCCGGTTTGTCGGCGCTGGACGACTTCCAGAACTCACGCTGCTCATTACCCGGTGAAGTGGATTGCGGAAAGCTGCCGACCAGCATGTCGAAATCCCTTGAGCGCAGGCGGTTGATGAACTGCGACACGTCGACCCGGCGAATCACCAGGTCGATACCCAGGTCGGCCAGGTTGCGCTTGAACGGCAACAGGATGCGCTCGAACTCGGTCTGGGCCAGCAGGAATTCGATGGTCACCGGTTTGCCGGTGGTGTCGACCATCTTGTCATCGACGATCTTCCAGCCGGCTTCCTGCAGCAACTGGTACGCCTGGCGCTGCTGCGCGCGGATCATGCCGCTGCCGTCGGTTTTGGGCGGTTCGAACGCCTGGGTGAAGACCTCGGCGGGGATCTTGTCGCGCAGCGGTTCGAGAATGGCCAGTTCATCCGGGCCGGGCAGGCCGGTGGCGGCCATTTCCGAGTTCTCGAAGTAACTGCGGGTGCGCGTGTAGGCGCCGTTGAACAGCTGTTTGTTGCTCCATTCGAAATCCAGCAACAGGCTGATGGCCTTGCGTACCCGCACGTCCTGGAACATCGGCTTGCGCGTGTTGAACACGAAACCCTGCATGCCGGTGGGGTTGCCGTTGGGGATTTCTTCCTTGATCAAACGACCCTGGGTCACGGCCGGAATGTTGTAGGCGTTGGCCCAGTTTTTCGCGCTGAACTCCAGCCAATAGTCGAACTGCCCGGCTTTCAGGGCTTCCAGGGACACCGTGCTGTCGCGGTAATAATCGGTGATGCGGTTATCGAAGTTATAGAAACCCTTGGCCACCGGCAGGTCCCTGGCCCAGTAGTCCTTGACCCGCTCGTAGCGAATCATGCGCCCGGCCTTGACCTCGGCCACCTTGTACGGGCCACTGCCCAGCGGTATTTCCAGATTGCCTTTGGAAAAGTCGCGGTTGGCCCACCAGTGCTTGGGCAGCACCGGCAATTGCCCGAGGATCAGTGGCAGCTCGCGGTTGTTGGTGCGCTTGAATTTGAACAGCACCCGCAGCGGGTCTTCGGCGACCACTTCATCCACGTCGGCGTAGTAGGTGCGGTAGAGCGGGGTGCCGTCCTTGATCAGAGTCTGGAAGGTGAACACTACGTCTTCGGCGCGGATCGGGTGGCCGTCATGGAAGCGTGCCTCGGGGCGCAGGTAGAAGCGCACCCAGCTGTTGTCGGGGGCCTTCTCGATTTTTCCGGCCACCAGGCCGTATTCGGTAATGGGCTCGTCCAGGCTCTGCATCGCCAGCGTGTCGTAGATCAGCGTCAGATTGTCCGCGGGCACGCCCTTGCTGATATACGGGTTGAGACTGTCGAAGCCACCCATGGCCGATTCGCGGAAGGTACCGCCTTTGGGGGCGTCGGGATTCACGTAGTCGAAATGCTTGAAGTCGGCGGGGTACTTGGGGGGCTCGTTATAGAGCGTCAACGCATGTTGCGGGGCGGCCTGGGCCGCGCCGCACAGCAACAGGCCGGCCAATACAGTACTGCGCAAGGACATCATTGGGCTTTCTCCGAAGCTTTCAGCCACCACGCGCTCAAGCCCAGGCTGTAGGGCGGCGTGGTGACAAAGGCGAACCGATTGCGGTACGCCAGGCGATGATAGTTGAGGTACCAGTTGGGAATGCTGTAGTGCTGCCAGAGCAGCACCCGGTCCAGGGCGCGACCGGCAGCCAGTTGTTCTTCGCGGGTCTGTGCCGCGAGCAGTTGTTCGAGCAGGTGATCGACCACGGGGTTGGCGATGCCCGCGTAATTCTTGCTGCCCTTGATGGTGGCCTGGCTGGAATGAAAATACTGCCATTGTTCCAGCCCTGGGCTGAGGGTCTGGTTGAGGGTGACCAGGACCATGTCGAAGTCGAACTGATCCAGGCGCTGCTTGTACTGTGCGCGGTCAACGGTGCGCAGGCGCGCGTCGATGCCGATGCTGATCAGGTTCTCGACATAGGGCTGCAGGATGCGCTCCAGGTTCGGATTGACCAGCAGGATTTCCAGGCGCAGCGGTTGCCCGTCCCTGTTCAGCAGGCGTTGGCCGGACAGCTTCCACCCGGCCTCGCCAAGCAGGGCCAGGGCACGACGCAGGGTTTCACGCGGGATGCCGCGACCGTCGGTCTGCGGCAGGCTGAAGGCCTGGGTGAACAGATTGGCCGGCAGTTGCTCGCGGTAGGGCGAAAGCATCAGCCACTCGTGCCCGACCGGCACGCCCGTGGCCGAGAACTCGCTGTTGGGGTAATAGCTCAAGGCGCGCTTGTAGGCGCTGCTGAACAGGGTGCGGTTGGTCCATTCGAAGTCGAACATCAACCCCAGGGCTTCGCGCACCCTGGTCTGGCTGAAGGCCGGTCGCCGGCTGTTGATGAACAGGCCCTGGCTCTGGGTGGGAATCCGGTGGGCGATCTGCGCCTTGATGACCTCACCGCGATTCACCGCCGGGAAGTTGTAGCCGGTGGTCCAGTTCTTGGCCTGGTGTTCGATATAAATGTCGAATTCGCCTGCTTTGAAGGCTTCAAAGGCGACGTCGCTGTCGCGGTAGAACTCCACCTCGACCTTGTTGTAGTTATACAACCCCTGGTTGACCGGCAGGTCCTTGCCCCAGTAATCCTTGACCCGTTCGAACACCAGCTGGCGACCAGGAGTAACCTTGCTGATGCGATACGGCCCGCTGCCCAGTGGCGGTTCGAAGGTGGTGGCCTTGAAGTCGCGATGCTTCCAGTAATGCTGGGGCAGCACGGGCAACTCGCCCAGGCGCAGGATCAGCAGCGGGTTGCCGGCGCGCTTGAATACAAAGCGGATGCGATGGCGATTGAGCACATCGACCCGCGCCACTTCCTGCAGGTTGGTACGGTACTGCGGGTGGCCTTCGGTCAACAGGGTGCGATAGGAAAATGCCACGTCATCGGCGGTAATCGGCGTGCCGTCGTGAAAACGCGCCTCGTGGCGCAGGTTGAACACCACCCAGCTGCGGTCTTCGCTGTATTCCACCGATTGGGCAATCAGGCCGTAGCTGGAAGTCGGCTCGTCACCGGACGGCGCGTACTGGCCGGTGCCGACCATCAGCGGCTCGTTGAGCTCGTTGACGCCGTACTGCAGGAAGTTGGGGGTGGAAACCGGGCTGGAGCCCTTGAAGGTGTAGGGGTTGAGGGTGTCGAACGTGCCAAAGGCCATTACCCGCAGTGTGCCGCCTTTGGGCGCTGCAGGGTTTACCCAATCGTAATGGGTGAATTTGGCCGGGTACTTGAGCGTGCCGAACTGCGCGTAACCGTGGCTCTCGGTAATCGTCGCGTTCGCCGCAAAGCTCAAGGCCAGACTTATTAGTAGAAGGAGGGGACGCTTCAAGTCAGAGATCCGATCCGGGCGGCTTGGGCTTTATGATCGGTACAGTAACAGCTTGTTCCGGTTGGAAAAAGCCAGTTGGGACGATGGAGATCAATGTGGGAGGGGGCTTGCCCCCGATGGCGACCATAGGGCCGACCAAGATGCTGGATCAGACCGAGTACATATCCGTTTCTGCGGTAACGGCTGCTTAGGGTTCCGCTTTTACAGCGGCTCACTTTTGAAAAGCG
>NZ_CVTO01000118.1:0-18887 GCF_900004715.1 Pseudomonas sp. 24 E 13 | reverse complement strand
TGGTTTAACGGGGCGCCTAAGATCAAAAGCAGATCAAGATCAAGAGCGACTCGCTTCGCATCGTGGTTACCGTCGGCTGCTACGGTCTGAAACGTTGTGTAGATACCTATGCCCCGATAGCAGGCAGCCAGACAGCGATGTGTAAGCTGACACACCGCAATCGGGGGCAAGCCCCCTCCCACATGGGGTCCTCGGTGTTTCTGAGGCCTCAGCGCGGCCCCGACACCACCAGCATCTGCCCAGGCTTCAATGCCTGGCCGGTACGCGGGTTCCAGCGCTTGAGGTGCTGCATCTCGACATTGAAGCGCTTGGCGACCATGTACAGCGAGTCGCCTTTCTTGACCTTGTACTGCACCGGCTTTTTCGCGGCGGCTTTGCGCGTGTCCTGCATCACCAGGGTCTGGCCGACCTTGAGCGCCTGGCCGTTGAGCTTGTTCCAACGCTGCAGGTCGTGCACATCGACCTTGTTGGCCTTGGCGATCAGCGTGAGGTTGTCGCCGGTGCGCACCTTGTAGCTGCGGGTACGCCCGGCAACCGTCTTGGTCTCGACTTCGTCGAACACCGGCTTTTTCGGGCGCATGCTCAACAACTCTTCGGGCTTCATCATCGACAGGGTGCTGGTGAGCAGTTGCGCCTTGGAGGTGGGCACCAGCAGATGCTGGGGGCCGTCCAGGGTGGTGCGTTGTTTCAGGGCCGGGTTGAGCTGGAACAGCTCGTCTTCATCGATTTCCGCCAGCGCGGCGACCCGGGACAGGTCCATGCTTTGCTTGACTTCAACTACTTCGAAATACGGCGTGTTGGCGATCGGGTTCAGGTTGACGCCGTAGGCCTCGGGGGCCAGCACCACCTGGGACAGCGCCAGGAATTTGGGCACGTAGTCCTTGGTTTCCTGGGGCAGGGGCAGGTTCCAGTAGTCTGTCGGCAGGCCAAGCTTCTCGTTGCGCTCGATGGCCCGACTGACCGTACCTTCCCCCGCATTGTAGGCCGCCAGGGCCAGCAGCCAGTCACCGTTGAACATGTCATGCAGACGGGTCAGGTAGTCCAGGGCGGCGGTAGTGGAGGCGGTGATATCGCGGCGGCCATCGTAGGCGCGGGTCTGGCGCAGGTTGAAGTAGCGTCCGGTGGAGGGGATGAACTGCCACAGGCCGACCGCATCGCTGCGCGAATAGGCCATTGGGTTGTAGGCACTTTCAATCACCGGCAGCAGCGCCAGTTCCAGCGGCATGTTGCGCTCTTCAAGGCGCTCGACGATGTAATGAATGTAGAGGCTGCCGCGTTCCCCGGCGTTCTCCAGGAAGGACGGGTTGCTGGCGAACCACAGGCGCTGTTGCTCGATGCGCGGGTTGACGCCGACGCCGTCCTGCAATTGAAAGCCCCGACGCATGCGTTCCCAGACATCCTGGGGCACTTCGGGGCTGGGCTTCTCTGAAAGCCAGATAGGTTTTTGCTTGATCTTGGCAGCAAGATTGGGTTTGGGTTGCACGGTGGATTGTGCAGCGTAATGAGTCGATTGGCAGCCCGCCAGAGTTGCGGAAACGGCCACCGCCACGGCTTGAGCCAGGCGGGTCAATGCGTCTGAAGAAATGGATTTACGAATAGATGACGACATTGGCTGGAAGTAAGTTCCGGGCAAAAATGTCGGGCGATTCTAGAAAGCGCTTTGGTTCCGGTCAACCATTCAGAAATTTCGTATCAGATCGCTTCGGCTTAGAACTTATCTTTCCAGGCCCTCAAGCTAGCAAACACCTCGGCCCCAGAGCGGTTGTCGCGTCCATTCCGTTCGTCCGCTTTTTGTTTAACGGATGTTTCAGAGGTGCGCAGGAAAGGGTTAGTGCGTTTTTCAAGCGCCAGGTTGGACGGCAGCGTCATCTCGCCACGCGCCCGCAACTGAGCGACTTGCGCAACCCGCTCAGCGATGTCGGTGTTATGCGGTTCCACGGCTTGGGCAAACTTGAGGTTACTTTGTGTGTATTCGTGGGTGCAGTACACCAGGGTGTCAGCGGGCAGGGCGGCCAGGCGCTCAAGCGAGGTATGCATCTGCTCCGGCGTGCCTTCGAACAGGCGACCGCAACCGGCGGCAAACAGCGTGTCGCCACACAACAACACGCCTTGATGGTAATAAGCGATGTGGCCGAGGGTGTGGCCGGGCACTGCGTATACGGCGAAGTCCAGGCCGAGCACGGTGATGCGGTCGTTGTCCTGCAAGTCGACGTCCCTGGCCGGGATGTTTTCGTTCGCGGGGCCGTAGACCTTGGCGCCGGTGATTTTTTTGAGTTGCTCGACACCGCCGACATGATCATGGTGATGGTGAGTGACCAGGATGTCGCCGAGTACCCAGGAAGGGTTCTGCTCAAGCCAGGCGATGACCGGCGCGGCGTCACCGGGATCGACCACGGCGCAACGTCGGGTTTGCTCATCCTGTAACAACCAGATGTAGTTATCGGTGAAGGCGGGCAGGGCACTGATCTGTATCATTCTTCGATTCGCCAAGCTGAACACATTGGTGCATCTTAGAACGTCTAGGCGAATTGGAGAATGCAATGACTGATAAAGCGTTCGCCCAGGCCGATCCCGAGTGGCTGGCTCTGATCGGTGCCGCCCGCGAATGGCTGTCCGGGCCGCTGGGGCAATTGCTGCTGGATGAAGAGCGGCGCATGCTCGAAGACGAGCTGGGCCGGTTCTTCGGCGGCTACCTGGTGCATTACGGCCCCTCGGCCGATTCGCCACCGAGCGCCCCGCAGGTACAACGCAATGTACGCCTGGGGGCGCCGTTGCCGGGCGTGGAAATCGTCTGCGAGGAGCAGGCCTGGCCGTTGAGCGAACACGCCGCCGATGTGGTGGTGTTGCAGCACGGCCTGGATTTCTGCCTGTCTCCCCACGGTTTGTTGCGCGAAGCCGCGAGCAGCGTGCGCCCGGGTGGCCATTTGCTGATTATTGGCATCAACCCCTGGAGCAGTTGGGGCCTGCGCCACCTGTTCGCCCATGACGGTTTGCGCCAGGCGCGTTGCATTGCGCCTTCGCGGGTCGGCGACTGGTTGAACCTGCTGGGCTTCGCGCTGGAGAAACGCCGCTTCGGGTGCTATCGTCCGCCGCTTGCGTCCGCCAAGTGGCAGGGCCGCCTCGCTGGCTGGGAACGCCGCGCAGGCGCCTGGCAACTGTCGGGTGGCGGCTTCTATTTATTGGTGGCACGCAAGATCGTGGTCGGCCTGCGCCCGGTGCAGCAAGTGCGCCGCGAACCGCTCGGCAAGCTGGTGCCAATGCCGCTGGCCAAGGTCAACCGCGAACAACGTCAACCGTAAAACCTCATTTTGATTCAGGCCGAATAACCGATGACCGATAGTGTAGAACTCTTCACCGATGGCGCCTGCAAGGGCAACCCCGGCCCCGGCGGCTGGGGCGCATTGCTGGTGTGCAAGGGCGTGGAGAAGGAGTTGTGGGGCGGCGAAGCCAATACCACCAACAACCGCATGGAGCTGATGGGCGCCATTCGCGGCCTCGAAGAGCTCAAGCGGCGCTGCAACGTCCTGCTGGTGACCGACTCGCAGTATGTGATGAAGGGCATCAACGAGTGGATGGTCAACTGGAAGAAGCGCGGTTGGAAAACGGCGTCCAAGGAGCCGGTCAAGAATGCCGACCTGTGGCAATTGCTCGATGAGCAATGCAACCGCCATGACATCACCTGGAAATGGGTGCGCGGGCATATCGGCCATCCAGGCAACGAGCGTGCCGACCAACTGGCCAACCGTGGCGTGGATGAAGTGCGCGGCTACAAGCAGAGCTGATGCCGGCTGACGTGTTAACATCGCGCCCTTTGATCTACACACCGTTGAGAGCTGAACCCTGATGGCCATCCGATCCGTTGTACTCGATACCGAAACCACCGGCATGCCGGTGACCGATGGTCACCGGATCATCGAAATCGGTTGTGTCGAACTGATGGGGCGCCGCCTGACCGGTCGTCACTTCCACGTCTACCTGCAACCGGACCGCGACAGTGACGAAGGCGCGATCGGCGTCCACGGCATCACCGACGAATTCCTCAAGGGCAAGCCGCGCTTTGCCGAAGTGGCCGATGAGTTTTTCGAGTTCATCAACGGCGCCCAACTGATCATCCATAACGCGGCGTTCGACGTCGGCTTCATCAATAATGAATTTGCCCTGATGGGGCAAATGGACCGAGCGGATATTTCCCGGCACTGCTCGATCCTCGACACCTTGATGATGGCCCGCGAGCGTCACCCCGGCCAACGCAACAGCCTTGATGCCTTGTGCAAGCGTTATGGTGTCGACAACTCCGGGCGTGAACTGCACGGCGCCTTGCTCGACTCCGAGATCCTGGCTGACGTTTACCTGACCATGACCGGTGGGCAGACCAGCCTGTCGCTGGCCGGTAATGCAACCGATGGCAGCGGTTCGGCGGAAGGCTCGGGCAATCGCCCCTCGGAGATCCGTCGCCTGCCGGCAGACCGCAGGCCCACGCCTGTCATCCGAGCCAGCGAGCAGGATCTGGCCGAGCACGTCGCGCGGTTGGAAGCGATTGCCAAGGCGGCCGGCGCACCAGCATTGTGGACCCAACTGACGCAACAGTAATCCTGGCACCCTACGATCGTTCCCACGCTCTGCGTGGGAATGCCGCCTTGGACGCTCTGCGTCCGCTCTTGACGGCATCAACAGTTGATCCCCACTGTCTTCGAAATCTTCATTCGCCACATTCGCTTCCAGCCTCTACCCTGAGTGCAAGCCCTCAGGAGTAGGCGCGCTCATGTACAAAGACCTGAAGTTTCCCGTCCTTATCGTGCACCGTGACATCAAGGCCGACACCGTTGCCGGTGACCGGGTTCGAGGCATCGCCAGGGAGTTGGAGCAGGAGGGCTTCAGTATCTTTTCTGCCGTGGACTACGCCGAAGGGCGGTTGGTAGCGTCCACCCACCATGGCCTGGCTTGCATGCTGATCGCAGCGGAAGGCGCCGGGGAAAACACCCACTTGCTGCAAAACATGGTCGAGCTGATCCGCCTGGCGCGGGTGAGGGCGCCCAACCTGCCGATCTTCGCCTTGGGCGAACAAGTCACCCTGGAAAACGCCCCGGCTGACGCCATGAGCGAACTCAACCAGTTGCGCGGCATTCTGTATCTGTTCGAAGATACCGTGCCGTTTCTGGCGCGCCAGGTCGCCCGCGCTGCGCGCACCTACCTCGATGGCCTGCTGCCGCCGTTCTTCAAGGCCCTGGTGCAACACACCGCCGACTCCAATTACTCATGGCATACCCCGGGCCACGGCGGTGGCGTGGCCTATCGCAAAAGCCCGGTGGGGCAGGCGTTTCATCAGTTCTTCGGGGAGAACACCCTGCGCTCGGACCTGTCTGTTTCCGTCCCGGAACTGGGCTCGCTGCTCGATCACACCGGGCCGCTGGCCGAAGCCGAAGCCCGCGCCGCCCGCAACTTTGGGGCCGACCATACGTTCTTCGTGATCAACGGCACCTCCACCGCCAACAAAATTGTCTGGCATTCCATGGTGGGCCGCGACGATCTGGTATTGGTGGACCGCAACTGCCACAAGTCGGTGCTGCATTCGATCATCATGACCGGCGCGATCCCGTTGTACCTGTGCCCGGAGCGCAACGAACTGGGGATCATCGGCCCCATCCCCTTGAGTGAGTTCAGCCCCGAATCGATCCGCGCCAAGATCGACGCCAGCCCGCTGGCCCGGGGCCGCCCGGCGAAGGTCAAGCTGGCGGTGGTGACCAATTCCACCTACGACGGCCTGTGCTACAACGCCGAACTGATCAAGCAGCAATTGGGCAACAGTGTGGAGGTGCTGCACTTCGATGAGGCCTGGTACGCCTATGCGGCGTTCCACGAGTTTTTCGCCGGGCGCTATGGCATGGGCACGTTGCGTACGCCGGACAGCCCCTTGGTGTTCACCACGCACTCCACCCACAAATTGCTGGCGGCCTTCAGTCAGGCATCGATGATCCATGTGCAGGATGGCGGTGCGCGGCAGCTGGACCGCGACCGTTTCAACGAAGCGTTCATGATGCATATCTCCACGTCGCCGCAGTACAGCATCATCGCCTCGCTGGACGTTGCGTCGGCGATGATGGAAGGGCCGGCGGGTCGCTCGCTGTTGCAGGAAATGTTCGACGAGGCCCTGAGTTTCCGCCGTGCACTGGCCAATCTGCGTCAGCATATCGCCGCCGATGATTGGTGGTTTTCCATCTGGCAGCCACCCTCGGTGGCCGGTATCGACCGGGTCGCCACGGCTGACTGGCTGCTGCACCCCCAGGACGACTGGCATGGTTTCGGCGACGTGGCTGAAGATTATGTGTTGCTGGACCCGATCAAGGTCACGCTGGTGATGCCCGGCCTCAACGCCGGTGGCGCCTTGAGCGATTGCGGGATTCCCGCCGCCGTGGTCAGCAAGTTCCTCTGGGAGCGCGGCCTGGTGGTGGAGAAGACCGGGCTGTATTCTTTCCTGGTGTTGTTTTCGATGGGCATCACCAAAGGCAAGTGGAGTACTTTGCTCACCGAGTTGCTGGAGTTCAAGCGCAGCTATGATGGGAATACCAGCCTGGCCAGTTGCCTGCCTTCGGTCTATGCCCAGGGTCCGGTCCGTTATCAAGGCCTGGGGTTGCGCGATCTGTGCAACCAGTTGCACAGTTGCTATCGCAGCAATGCGACAGCCCGGCACCTCAAGCGTATGTACACGGTGTTGCCGCAGATCGCGATGAAGCCGGCCGACGCCTACGATCAGTTGGTCAGGGGGGAAGTGGAAGCCGTTTCCATCGATGCCTTGCCAGGACGCATCGCAGCCGTGATGCTGGTGCCCTATCCGCCGGGCATCCCGTTGATCATGCCGGGCGAGCGCTTTACCGAGTCAACGCGTTCGATCGTCGATTACCTGGCGTTCGCCCGCACGTTCGATAGCAGTTTCCCCGGCTTTGTCGCTGATGTGCATGGGCTGCAACATGAAGATGACGGCAGTGGTCGTTGTTACACCGTCGACTGCATCAAAGGTTAAGGAACGTTATGCAAGCTGTCATGAACCCGAAGTATCCAGGGCTCAGTGTGCGCGTCGCCGATGAAGGCTTCGACGCTTATGTATGGGGCAATGACTTCAGTTTCGAGGTCAGTGCCTATGGTGTGCCGCAGATGGACAAGCGCGTCGATCAGTGGCCGCTGGAGCGCATCCTGCCGTACCGCAAGTGCTACGGCATCGACCCGGAAGAATTCGCCAGCTTTCGCAACGCGCCCGACAGCGCGATCTTCATGGCCTATCTGGATGATCGCGCCGTCGGGCACGTCGTGGTCAGTACCAACTGGAACGGCTTCGCCCACGTTGACGAGCTGGCGGTGGCGCTGCCTGCACGGCGTCACGGCGTCGCCAAGGCGCTGTTGGATGTGGCGCAGTTCTGGGCACGCAAGAAAAACCTGCCGGGCATGATGCTTGAAACCCAGAACAACAACCTTGGTGCCTGTCGCCTGTATGAGCGTAGCGGGTATGTCATGGGGGGCATCGATCAACTGCGCTATCGCGGGATCGACCCGCAAACCCGTGAAGTGGCGATTTTCTGGTATCGGCTGTTCAAGACTGAAGTCAGCTCGATCTGAGGCGGCGTCTACGCGGGTTTCATGTCGTTGGACAGCAGGTTTTCGGCCTTCTCGGTTACGATCTCCAGCAATGCGCTCAGGGCCGGTGACGGGGCTGCGCCGTGCAGGGTCAGTGCATACAGGTTGACACTGATCGGTGGTGAAATCGGGCACACATCCAGCCCCGCGTCCCGTGCACCGAAGGCGGTGAACGGATCGACCACCGCCAGGCCTTCGCCTGCCTCGACCATGCTGCGCATCATCTGGTACGTCTGCACCCGCGTTTGCACCACCGGCAGCGGGCGCAGGGCTTGCAGTTTGGCGTCCAGCAGGCGGCTCAACGGGTCCTGGCCCTCCAGGCCAATCATCGACTGCCCCGCCAGATCCTGCAGCGCGATGTACTTCTGCCTGGGTTTGAGCCAGCCATGGGGGGCGAGCAATTGCAGTTTGCCCTGGGCCAGTACGCTGCCTTGAATGTGCGGGTGCTCCGGATCGTGCAGGCTCAGGCCCACATCGGTTTCATGCAGCAACAGGCTGCGCACGATTTCCCGGGTCGGCTGGCTCGACAGGTTGCACGGCGTGTCCTGGAAGCGTCGGCGCAGCAGGGCGATGCTCTGTGGCAACAACTGGTTTGCCAGCGGCGGGGTGCACAGCACACGCAAGGTCGGCGCGTGATGGTGTTTCAAGCGGCTGGCCAGGCGCTGCAGCGGCTCAAGCGCGTCGTAGAGGGGCGCGATCTGCGTCTGCAACTCCAGGGTTTCACGGGTGGCTTGCAGGCGCCCGCGGACACTGGCAAACAGCATGAAGCCCAGTTGCAGCTCGGCATCCCTGAGGGTGGCGTCTACCTCGCCCACGGGCAGTTGCAGCCACTCGGCGGCCGTGCCGAGGTGCCCGGTCTGCAAGATGGCCTGAATCACTTCGATATGACGTAAACGCATGGCCGGAGTCTATGTGCAGCGCGTTGGGGATTCAATGGCGCAGGCCTTTGTGCGCAAAAAAGACTGCGAGCGTCGCCCCGGTCTATGGCGTTGCGCCACGACCCTACTAGAATGCGGTGTCTGATCAGCAACGACCAATGCCGGTGACCCGGTACTTACAACAAAAACAGGTCTGGTCTCAAATGCCTCTACCCTCGACGCTCTTCGGGGTAACGGCCAAGCAACTCCTGGTCCTGGTGACCGTGGGGTGCATGGCGGCTTACTTCTTCAATAATCACGCCGAATACGCACCGGAGGACCTCGCACTTGAAGCGTTTATTCGCTCCCAGGAACAGGTCGGCGAGCAGGTGGGCGCCGTGCTCGGTATCACGTTGATCAGGCAGGTGCAGGCCTATCCCGCTTACGACCGGCCGGGCTACACGCGCTCGATGTATGCGGTTGAGGGGGAGAGGGGGCAGGTGGTGGTAACGCTCAAGCAAGGTGAGCAGGGCATTGAGGTGACGCAAATCCATAGCCCGTAGCAACCCCGGCCCAGTCGCCTGGGCCGGGCAGGAGGTCAGGGCCAAGTCTTATGAGGCGAGGGTGGTCTTCGATTCGCGTACGAGGATGGTGCCCGACTGAACCAATCGGAACTCATCACCCTCCAGCTTCTCCATCCGGTCGCCAATGGCCAGCTTGTAGGTGGTGGTAGGCGCCGAGCCAGCCAGGTCGCCGTGCGCCGGGTTGGATTCCTGGAACTCATGCACCGAATACACGCGGCCTTCCGCGTCTCTGGCATGAAACTGTCCGACTAGTACTGCTGCCATCTGTTTAGAACCTCTGGAGATAAACACTCGATTTGCGGTTCTGTAGACCGTCAGGGAGCGGGGTAGTTTACCTATAAGAAAAAAATACTATTCGTTTAACGTTTCAGATATTTCCCACACATGGGATTGCGCATCAACGTGTGCGGCATTCTCAAAACCCGCTGGTGCACGCGCGATGAAATCTTTATAACTACAGGCTCCTTTAGTCAGACGTCGGGAAACCTCAATGAGCAAGGTCTACACGATTGCCGTCCTGGTTGGCAGCTTGAGAAATGACTCGATCAACCGCAAAGTCGCCTTGGCACTGGCCGAGCTGGCGCCGGCCAACCTGAAGCTGAACATTGTTGAAATTGGCGATTTGCCGCTCTACAACGAGGACATAGACGGGCCAGGCGCGCCGCAAGCCTACAGCACTTTCCGTCAACAGGTGAGTTCATCCGACGCGGTGTTGTTCGTGACGCCCGAATACAACCGTTCCGTGCCGGCGCCGTTGAAGAATGCCATCGATGTCGGGTCCCGTCCGTATGGGCAGAGTGCCTGGAGCGGCAAGCCCGGCGCGATCATCAGCGTATCGCCAGGCGCCATTGGTGGCTTTGGTGCCAACCATCACCTGCGCCAGTCCCTGGTGTTTCTTGATGTGTGGTGCATGCAACAGCCTGAAGCCTACCTGGGCGGAGCGGGCAGCGTGTTCGATGAGGCCGGCAAGCTGTCGGAAAAGACCCGGCCGTTCCTGCAGGCGTTTATCGATGCCTTCGGCAAATGGGTCGAAAAACAACAGGGCTGAATCGGACCATGAGTCCGGGTGCGGGAGGGGTTTGCCCCTCCCGCCGTTGGATCAGCGCAGCCAGTTGGTGCGCGCCAGCTCGATCACTTCATCGCCACGCCCGCTCATTACCGCCTTGAGCATATACAGGCTGAACCCCTTGGCCTGTTCGAGTTTGATCGTCGGCGGCATCACCAACTCCTGGGTGGCCGTCACTACATCCACCAGCACCGGGCCGTTGTGGGCCAGCGCTTGGCGCAGGGCCGGCTCCAGGTCTTCGGATTGCTCCACGCGAATCCCCAGGATTCCCATGGCATTGGACATGGCCGCGAAATCCGGGTTTTTCAGCTCGGTGCCCGTGTCCAGGTAGCCTGCGGCCTTCATCTCCATGGCGACGAAACCCAGTGATGCGTTATTGAACACGATCACTTTGACGGGCAGGTTCAATTGCGCCAGCGAAATGAAGTCCCCCATCAACATGGTGAAACCGCCGTCACCCGACATCGAGATGACCTGCCGACCCGGGAACGCCGCCTGCGCGCCGATGGCCTGGGGCATGGCGTTGGCCATGGAGCCGTGGTTGAACGAGCCGATCAGGCGGCGCTTGCCGTTCATCTTCAGGTAGCGCGCGGCCCATACGGTCGGTGAACCGACATCGGCGGTGAAAATCGCATCATCATCGGCCAGCTCGCTGAGCAGGCGTGCTACGTATTGAGGGTGGATCGGTCGATCCGCCTTGGACGGTTGCGCCAGGTCATCCAGGCCCTGGCGCGCTTTCTCGTAATGCTTGAGGGAGGTTTCGAGGAAGCTGCGATCGGTCTTGCGGGTCAGGCGCGGCAACAGCGCGCCGATGGTTTCACTGACATCGGCGGCGATGCCCAGGTCCAGGGTCGCGCGTCGGCCCAGGGCCTGGGGGTCACGGTCAACCTGGATAATTCTGGCGTCGGTCGGATAGAACTGACGGTAAGGAAAGTCGGTGCCGAGCATGATCAGCGTGTCGCAGTCGAGCATCGCGTGGTAGCCGGAGCTGAAACCGATCAGGCCGGTCATGCCCACATCGAATGGGTTATCCCATTCCACATGCTCCTTGCCGCGAAGCGCATGCACCACCGGCGCGCCGAGGGCGTCGGCCAACGCCACTACCTGGTCATGGGCACCGGCGCAACCGCTGCCGCACAGCAGTGTGACTTTCTCGCTGCTCTGGAGCATATCGCTCAAGCGCTGCAAGTCGGCCTCGGCCGGCAATGTGCGCGGTGCATGCAGCGCCGGCCATGGCTTGAGCTTGTCTTCTACCTCCAGCAACGACACGTCTCCCGGAATCACCACCACCGCCACGCCTCGATTGAGAATCGCCGAACGCATGGCGCGATGCAGCACGTGGGGCATCTGCTCGGGGTTGCTCACCAGCTCGATAAAATGGCTGCATTCCTTGAACAGTTCCTGGGGATGGGTTTCCTGAAAATAATTCAGGCCGATCTCCGAGGACGGAATCTGCGCAGCAATCGCCAGTACCGGCACATGGTTGCGATGGCAGTCGAACAGACCATTGATCAAATGCAGGTTGCCCGGCCCGCAACTGCCGGCACACACGGTCAGCTCACCGGTGGCGGCGGCCTCGGCGCCGGCGGCGAACGCGGCCACTTCTTCGTGGCGCACATGCATCCACTCGATGCTGTCCATGCTGCGCAGGGCGTCGGTGAGCCCATTGAGACTATCGCCGGTCAGGCCCCAGATGCGCTTGATACCCGCCTGTTCAAGGGTAGTCGCCAGCTGCTGGGCCAGGTTGATTTTCGCCATGAAGCACTCCAATCGTCAGTGAGGTTGAAAAACTGCTGATCAGTAGGGGACAGTTCAATCACGGCGAATGCTCCGCGTTTAATGTGAAGATTGCGTCATGCTCGCGCGGTACTGCCGCGTACGCCGGGCCGTAAACCACTGGTCACACACCAGCGCCAGCCACGGAGCGGCCTTGGCGTTGGGCAGGCGCCCGCGGCTCAGGCGGCGCATCTGGTCGCGCACCAGGGCAAGGGTGGCGAGGGCGGCCAAGGGTTTGCGTTTCCAGTCGATGGGTTTGAGCTGCGGGTTGAGGTCGCGGCCCTCGCGCCAGTGTTTGATCAGTTGCGGCTCCAGGGTCAGGGCGGTGGCGATGCCGGCCATGGCAATGCCGCTGTCGAGCACGTGTTGCACGACGGGCAGGCGGCGAATACCGCCGGTGACCATCAACGGCATCCTGGCGATCGTGGCCAGTTCCTTGGCGAACTCCAGGAAGTACGCCTCACGGGCCAGGGTACGGCCGTCCCGTGCTTCGCCTTGCATGGCCGGCGCTTCGTAGCTGCCGCCGGACAATTCCAGCAGGTCGATGGGCAGCGGGTTGAGCAGTTCGACCACGGCACGTGCGTCGGCGGCATCGAAACCGCCGCGTTGGAAGTCGGCGGAGTTGAGTTTTACCGCCACGCAAAAGGATGGGCTGACGCTGGCGCGCACGGCGTGGATCACCTCGAGCAGCAGGCGTGCGCGGTTCTCCAGTGAACCGCCCCAGCGGTCGGTGCGATGGTTGCTCAAGGGTGAGAGAAACTGGCTCAACAAATAGCCGTGGGCACCGTGGATCTGTACCCCGGTGAACCCGGCTTTCTCGGCCAGGCGGGCGCTGGTGGCGAAGCGTTGGATCACGTCCTGGATGTCGTCTTCGGTCATGGCCCTGGGCTTGGCGAACATTCTGGAAAAGCTGCCCAGGTCCAGCGCGATGGCAGACGGCGCCAGTGCCTGTTGGCCCAGGTTGGCCATGGTCTGGCGCCCCGGATGGCTGAGCTGCACCCAGAAGTGCACGCCCTTGGCCCGCACTACATCGGCCCATTCGCGGAAGCTGTCCAGGTGTTGCTCGTTTTCCAGCGCAACGCCACCGGGGCCGGTCATGGCACGGCGGTCGATCATGACGTTGCCGGTGAGCAGCAGGCCGGGTTCACCCTCGGCCCAGGTCTTGTACAACTGCTTCAATTCGCGGGAGGGTGCCTGATTCAGATCAGCCATGTTTTCTTCCATCGCCGCCTTGGCGATGCGGTTGGAAATAACCTGGCCGTTGGGCAGTTGCAAAGCTTCAAAAGGTGACATGCGTTGACTCCTGAGCGGGGGAGGCCTCAGGCTAAGCTTAAAGTTAACTTTAATGTCAAGCGGACGTTTCGATGAATATCGGTGAACTGGCAAAACAGAGCGGGTTGGCGGCGTCACGCATCCGCTTTTATGAGGCTGAGGGGTTGATCAGTCAGGTCGGACGCCAGGCCAATGGTTATCGGCGCTATGCCCCTGAGGCGCTGCAGACGCTGCAATTGATCCAGAGTGCGCAGCAGGCCGGCTTTACCTTGCAGGAACTCAAAGCGTTGATGCCCGCGCCGGGGGAGCACAAGCGTGATGAGTTGATCGAGGCATTGGAGCGCAAGGTGGCTCAGATCGAGGTGATGCAGGCGCAGTTGGCTCACAACAAGGCGCAATTATTGGGCGTGATCGAGGCGGTACGGGCGCAGCCGGAAGGCGTGCCTTGCTCCATGGGGCAGAAGCAGGTGCTGGCCTCGATCAAGCTGCCATCCTTGTAGGAGCGAGCTTGCTCGCGAAAAACTCACAGGCGCCGCGTTCATTCAGGACGCACGCGTTATCGTTGAGGTTTTTCGCGAGCAAGCTCGCTCCTACAGTTGAGACTCAGCGGCGGCGGAACAGCGGTAGTGGCTCGTCCGTTGCCGCTTGGTACGTCACCGAAAAGTCCTTGAGGCTTTCCAGCGCTTCGTACGGGTCTTTGTCGGCGCGCAAGGCGAAGGCATCGAACCCGCAACGGCGCAGGTAGAACAACTGGTCGCGCAGCACATCGCCAATCGCGCGCAATTCGCCTTTGTACCCATAACGTTCACGCAACAGGCGTGCGTTTGAGTAGTTGCGCCCGTCGGTGAAGGCCGGGAAGTTCAGGGCGATGACCTGGAAATGCTCGACGTCTTCACCGATTTCTTCGGCTTCTTCATCGGCATCCAGCCACACGCCCAGGCCGCCGTCGCGGGCCTTGAGGGCGTGGCCGTGTTCGCGCCACAGCGCCAACGGTACGATCAGGTCGTCGCAGTTGGAGATGCCGTCGAAGCTCGCGTCCTTGGGCAGCAGGTGCCAGGTTTCGTCGAGGACTTCGTTGTTCTTAATGATTCGCTGCATAGACGCGCTCCTTGAACAGGTCAATGCCGATGCGCTGGTAGGTGTCGATGAAACGCTCATCTTCGGTGCGCTGTTCGATGTAGACGTCGATCAGCTTGCCGATTACCTCGGGCATGGCTTCCTGGGCGAAGGATGGGCCGAGGATCTTGCCCAGGCTCGCATCGCGGCTGGCGCTGCCACCCAGGGACACTTGGTAGAATTCTTCGCCTTTCTTGTCCACGCCCAGGATGCCGATGTGTCCGACGTGGTGGTGACCACAGGCGTTCATGCAACCGGAAATGTTCAGGTCCAGCTCGCCGATGTCGAACAAGTAGTCCAGGTCGTCGAAACGGCGCTGGATCGATTCGGCAATCGGGATCGACTTGGCGTTGGCCAGGGAGCAGAAGTCGCCGCCCGGGCAGCAGATGATATCGGTCAGCAGGCCGATGTTCGGCGTGGCAAAACCGCCTTCGCGCAGCTCGCCCCACAGGGTGAACAATTGGCTCTGCTCGACGTCGGCAAGAATGATGTTCTGCTCGTGAGAGGTGCGCAGTTGGCCGAAGCTGTAGCGCTCGGCCAGGTCGGCGACGGCGTCCAGTTGCTTGTCGGTGATGTCACCTGGCGCAACCCCGGTGGGCTTGAGCGACAGGGTAACCGCCACATAGCCCGGCTTCTTGTGCGCCAGGGTGTTGCGCGTACGCCAGCGGGCAAAGCCCGGATGCTGTTGGTCGAGTGCGGCCAGCTCGGCGTCCTGGTTGGCCAAAGCCTTATACTCAGGGTCGACGAAATGCTTGGCGACGCGGTGTACTTCGGCTTCGGTCAGGGTGGTCTGGCCGCCGCGCAGGTGTTCCATCTCGGCATCGACCTTTTGCGCGAAAACCTCAGGGGTCAGCGCCTTGACCAGGATCTTAATCCGGGCCTTGTATTTGTTGTCACGACGACCATAGCGGTTGTAGACCCGCAGGATGGCATCGAGGTAGCTCAACAGGTCCTGCCACGGCAGGAACTCGTTGATGAACGCACCGACCACCGGCGTACGGCCCAGGCCACCGCCGACCAGCACTCGGAAACCCAGCTCGCCGGCAGCGTTGTGCACCGGCTCCAGGCCGATATCGTGCACTTCGATGGCGGCGCGGTCCGAGGTCGAGCCATTGATGGCGATCTTGAACTTGCGCGGCAGGTAGGCGAACTCAGGGTGGAAGGTAGTCCACTGGCGCACGATTTCGCACCACGGCCGTGGATCGATCAACTCGTCGGCAGCGACGCCGGCAAATTGGTCGGTGGTCACGTTGCGCAGGCAGTTACCGCTGGTCTGAATGGCGTGCATTTGCACAGTGGCCAGTTCAGCCAGGATGTCCGGCACGTCTTCCAGGGCCGGCCAGTTGAACTGCACGTTCTGCCGGGTGCTGATGTGGGCATAGCCTTTGTCGAAGTCGCGGGCGATCTTGGCCATCATTCGCGTCTGGCGCGAGGTCAGCTGGCCATAAGGCACGGCCACCCGCAGCATCGGCGCAAAGCGCTGAACATAAAGGCCATTTTGCAGGCGCAGAGGGCGGAACTCTTCTTCGCTCAGTTCACCTGCTAAGTAGCGTCGGGTCTGATCACGGAACTGCTTGACGCGGTCCTCGATGATGCGCTGATCGTATTCGTCGTATACGTACATATAGGTCCTGTTCTCGGCAAATCTGCGCGCACGGCCGCGCACTCCCAACGGAGCCGGCGCACGATACCAGTTTGCGTATATGCGCAAAAGTGATGTTTGGGTATATGTAAATAACCAAACTGACTAATGAGAACCGTTATCACGATACCCACATTTGTCATGCGGGCAATCATGATCTTTACTGTCGTTGAGCCGTGATGCAATCACCTATAAAACCGACAAGAGGCGATGCGATGAGCAATTCCACCAAAGTGCGTAAACCTGACAGTACCGTGGATGCGTGGGCGATTTTGTTCCTGATCATCCTGGTGGTCGGAACCGCCGTGTTCTGGGTCAGCCACCAGTGAACAGGGGGCGTTGACCGCGCTGCACGTGGCCGCTGCATCACACCCCGGCGAAGTGCAGCACCAGCTTGACGATACCGAACAAGGTCAAGGCAAATACCAGCGTGAACAGAATGCCCAGCCCTACAAAATGGCTGGGCTTGCCGTGGGTGAAATCGCGGGCGCGGTTCTTGCCGCTCTGCACACCGAACGCCGCCGCGACCACGCTGTGCAGCATCTGCCAGAAGGTGGGTGGTTTGTTATCGATGGGATCGTCCATATCGCCCTCGTCAGTCAGGTTGTCCTACAGAGCATAGACAATCCCTTGGCTATCTCACGCCAGGACCTCCAGTCCGAGGAACAACTCTCGGTCCAACGGGGCTTTGATCTCGGCTTTATCCAGATTGACCACTGCGCGGTTGTCGGCACGCGCCTGTTCGATCAGTTCGCGGCGCGTAAACCGGCGCTCTGCCTTGGTTTTCAGATGGCCGAAAGTGGGTTCCAGAGGCGATGTGTCGATGGCCGGGTAATGGAAGTGGGCGTACCACAGGTCGGCGTCTTCGAGCGGCATTGCGGCGCGGATTTTGTCCGTGTCGCGGATCGCGTACTCAGTGAGATAGTCACCGGCCAGCAGTCGAAAGCGCTCGCGTCGCAGGTTGATATCGACAAAACCGTGTTTCCACAAATAGGCGACATTGGCAGCTTTCGGGCGCTGCAATTTATACCCTGCGGCGCACGCCTCGCGGGCTTGTAGCATGGCGGCATTGGCTTGCGCCAGATAAGCATCGCGCAGGGTGACAGCCTCTGCGTTGGCGGCGTGGTCACGCAGGAGTTCCTCTGCAAGCGTTTCAAACTTCGCGGCATGCTGGCTCAGCATCACATCCCAGTCGTAGGGGTCGAGGCTCTCGCGTCGGCCGGGCTCCTGAAGCTTGCGTTGTTGGAAGCGAATGCTTGAATCGATACCTGCCCGCTCGTCCCTGACGATTTTTGCCTGCGCTTTGATCGCCTTTAACGTGCGGCTCGCAGGTGCGGCGGGCCTCGGGGCCGGCAGCGCTTGCTCGACGACGTTCCAGACGCCTTCATTGACGTGTTCATGGTAAGTGGCGACGGTTTGCCCGGTGAGCGGGTCCTTGATGTCGATGAAGTTGCCCTCTACACCGGGCTCACTCGGGCGCAAGTCACCCACCAGTGTCTCCCTGTTACGGGTCTTGATAACCCTTCGACTGGTGGGTCTCTGCCGCACCGCCCGGTTGGGGGGTTGCCTGGGGGCAAAGCCTTCTTCAGACAGGATCAACTGGGCCAGTTGCGCTTCCACTGCCGTGCGGGCCACGCCGAACTGTTCCAGAAAGGGGGCCCGATACGGCTCTCGCACAAGCCGGGAACTCATTTCAGCTAACGAGTTGACGGCATTTTCCAGTCGACCGTACTGCTGGAGTGCACCCTTGAGTACGTCAATTTGTTCGGTCGGTGAGTAACCACTTGTGGCTTGTATTTCGGTGTGAGTGAGGATGGCGGTAGTCGCTTGGCGATCGGTGAGTACTGTGAGGAAAGGCCGCTCCTGCGGGTTGCCGGTGTCAAGAGAGCGATCGACTATCAACTCGACAAACGCTAACAGGATATGCTGTTCAATGATGGCCGAAGAAATCGTGTTGCCGGACGTGATTTTGCCCGTGAGTTGATCTCTCAATACCGGACTGGCCTGTTGCAGTATGGCTTCAACTTTTTCGGCGATTGTGAACATTTCCTTGAGCGCTTCCAGTCGCTGCGTCGCACCGCTGATGAACGCCTCGTAGGCGCCTGTGATGTGGTCGGGCAGTTCTCTGTCGACCCGCAGCAGTAGTTCAGCGAGGCTTTCGCCGCGAGCGGTTTCCAGCGTGTTTTTGATTTTTTGGTGCAGGCACGAATAAGAAAACAACAAGTGACTGTGAATGTTCTCGGTCGCGATATCTCGTAGCGACTTGTATTGAGTCTGCGTTCTGTCCAGTTCCAGCAGCTCTTTGGCCATGCTCAAGGACTTTTCCTGCGTGGAAATATACGCTTGCGTGTTTTCCTGGTAGTTGTCGAATGCGATGCGCCAAGCGGTGGTGGCGCTTGCCGTCGAATTCTGCCTTTGCTGATGACGGTCGGCGATTCTTGGGCGCAGTGCGGGAAGTAATGTGGGGCTGCCAAGCCTTTGCCAGTCTTCTCTCAAGGCTTGCTTGTGGATTGTCAGTTGATCCTGGGCTTTTTTCACGGCGTCGTTGAACTGTTGCGCGTGTGGCGCCAATGCATTCGCTTCAATATTGAGGGCTGCCAATCCTGAGTTCAGCGCCTCCAATTGTTCGTTGCGTTTTCTTTGCCATTGACTCAACCGCTCTCTGGGCATACCGCCTTCCAGCCTGGCGTGTCGATCCAGCCGCCAATGCCCTCGGCCGTCGCTGATCAGTTTGAAGCCGGGGTGTTGCGGATGCTGTGGGTGCACCAGGTACACCTCGCCGAAACCGGGCACCACGCTGACCTGGAACAACAGGCCGCCGACGCTGGCGTGCCAGAGATTGCCGATACGGTAGAGCCCCATGAGCGGGCCGCTTGCCTGAGCCGTTGGCAGTGACTCGGGCCAGGGCACCTGTATGTCGAGCAACGCCTTGAGCAACTTCGCGCTTG
>NZ_CVTO01000122.1:35248-43248 GCF_900004715.1 Pseudomonas sp. 24 E 13 | reverse complement strand
TTGCCCGGCGTCTGCCTGGATGACCCGGCGCTGCGGCTGGCTTTCAGCCAGTCTGTGCGGGTGTTCGAACGTGACGTGCCGTTACTGGTCAATGGGGAAACCGGCTCGGGCAAGGAAGCCTTTGCCAAGGCGGTCCATCTGGCCAGCCAGCGTGCCGACAAACCCTTCGTTGCCCTCAACTGCGCCGCTATCCCGGAAAACCTGATCGAGAGCGAATTGTTCGGCTATCGCGGCGGCAGTTTTACCGGCGCGCGCAAGGAGGGCATGCAAGGCAAGCTGCAGCAGGCCGATGGCGGCACGCTGTTTCTGGACGAGATCGGCGACATGCCCCTGGCCTTGCAGACGCGACTGCTCAGGGTGCTGGAAGACCGCTTGGTGGTGCCGATCGGTGGTGAACCCCGAGCCGTAAATGTCAGGATTATCAGCGCTACCCACCGCAACCTGCTGGCCCGGGTAGAGGACGGCGGCTTTCGCGAGGATTTGTATTATCGGCTCAATGGCCTGGAAGTTGCGCTACCGGCGTTGCGTCAGCGCACTGACAAATCACAGCTGCTGGACCTGCTGCTGGCACAGGAAGCCGGTGATCAGGCTGTCTATCTGGAGCCGGCTGCGCGCGACGCGTTGTTGGCGTTTGCCTGGCCGGGCAACGTCCGACAGTTGCGTACGGTATTGCGCACGCTGGTCGCGCTGTGCGAAAACGGGAAGGTCGCTGCGGAAAATTTACCGCCGATGATCCGTCACGCACCTACCCATGACGCTCCATCAAGTGTTTCTTCGCTGTCCCCCTTTGAAGAAGCCGAGCGGTCAACCCTGCTGGCCGCGCTGGAGCAACAGCACTGGCATATGAGTCATGCGGCAACGCACTTGGGCGTCAGCCGTAACACGTTGTACCGCAAGTTGCGCAAGTATGAAATTTCACGAGGTTCGGTAGTTTAGCCTACAGTGGTTTTGAAGTTTTACAGGCGCCCTGGTTGATAAGTAAATGGGGGTGTGTAAGTTGTTGGGTTCAGCAATATTATGTCGATTTTAAATGTCGCGTATTTTGCATGTTTGTCCCACTCATTGAGTACATTGAAGCTTCGGTTGTTTAGAAACTTGAACACTGTATTCAGGGTGGATTATGAGTATTCCAACGACGTATACGTACCCAATAACAGCGTCCTTCAGTTCACTGGCTGAACGAGGCGAAGGCCATACAAATCATAGGGGCGGCGCCGCGATTGATAAAGGCCACCCTGCGACTGAAACAAGTGAAACGCCCTCAACAAGTCGCGCCGAGGCCGATGCCGAGGTCGCCAGTTCATTCGCCTCATTATTGCTCGACGGTCGTTATAGAACGTCAGTTCGGCCCCCCGATGTGCAGGTCCCGCCGCACTCGACGGTGGCGCGCTGGTATGCCCAACTGGAGAGTGCATTCAAAAGCGAAGGGTTTTCAGCCTGGGCTAACAAGCAGGGGCTGGATATGCATGCTCTGACGCTGATCCCTGCGCGCGGGGAAATAAAAGGTTATGTAGACGGTCGGCCCAAAACCTTTTATCTGTCAGACGATTCAGGCTGGTCTGATGTTTCCCGCACGCTCCTGGCCCTGGGCAGGGTATTCGCCCCGGAACACGGTCAAGCGGTGCGATACCCAGGGAGCGGTCAGGGCGGCGTGTCGATGCCGCTGGTCGCGCAATTCTACAAGGAGCCTGATCTTTTTGACGGCGGCCAAGCCAGCGTTCGCCGCAAACAGTTCACGGATAATCCCGGCTTCAATCTGGATGAGCATCACCTGTCGACCCACTCCGACGCGGCGCTGGCGGCGCATCGGCAGGCGTTGGGCGATGAGGCCAATCGGCACAAGCTGATGAGCGCATTGAACGCTTTGGTCGATGACGCTGAGGGGCGTGTCGACCTGGAGCAGAGCAACGTGCCCATCGATCCTCGCTCTGCATTGTTTGATCGAGAGCCGAGCAAAACGTTGAGCCTTGCCCGGATGCTCAAGCTGGAAGGCTACAAAATGCCCGCGAACAGTGCCCAGGCTCATGCGTTGGCCTCGGCACTGTCCTTTGACCTGGCACACAGGGCGCCGGGCGTGGATTCAGGTGGCGTAAGGCACATCGGGCAGGGGCTGTCGTCTACTTCGCAGCGCAAGATGGGAAAGCTTGTAAAGGCGCAGATCGCGCCAGGTACGGCGAACGAGCCTGGAACGGACAGCCTCTTGAGTCGCCTGGTCAGTCATCTTCCAGCCAACCTCAGAAAGGCCATGGCTGATTATCCGTCAATCGCCCTCGACCAGCTCCTGCGCACACCCGAGGCCCTGCGACTGGGCAAGTTGATTCGGGAGGTGCTCAAGGTTGTCGACACCCCCACGAGCGCGATTGAAAGTCTTGGCGTGGCCCTGGTCCAGGAACTCGATCCTGGCTTGGGCAAGTCGCGGTTCAACCTGGCGGGCTACAACCTGTATAGCGTTGATAACGCGGGCGCGTCTTCGGCAGAGATCGTCAAGCGCTTTACGGCGCACCTCGCCGGCCGGGTCGGCAACGAGGCCGCCGCTGTCGCCGCACGGGTTTTATTATCGGCGGCAGCCCCTGAGTTTGTGGTGAAAGACATCCCGCCCAATTTGGTCTACGGCTCCCACACCTGGGCGAATTTTTGTATAGAGGTGGCGCGCATAGAGCAGCAAGTGCCTGGCGCGACCGCAAACATGACCTTCAGCCAGGTGATGGCTTTCGGTAATACGCCGCCGGTGTCCACCGAGGATGAGGATCAACTGAAGTTCGCCGCACGCGATTCGATCATTGCCTGGGGCATTGCCAACCGTGTTATCGACACCAGCCCGACGCACACTTATTCGGATGCGCAGGCCGAGCAGGCGCAACAGGCACTCAACAAGCAGCAAAAAGAACTTCGTTGGGCGAGTAATGCCATGAAAACGCCGCCGACGACACGACGGGAATTGGCGCTGGCAGAGTTGAAACGGGTATTTCCGGACGTGGACCCGACGCTCGAGGTGATGCAGCAGGCCTCCGTGAAGCATAAGCCGATATCGTTGTTGGATATTTATATGACGGGGCCCATTCAACCGGACTATTGGATATCCAAGGATGAGCAGCGTTTTCCCTATGAGCGTTTGAAGTCGCGTCTGTCTGAATTGACCCCTGACATCAATAAAGTGTTTAAAGCGAAATTTCAGGAGTATCGCAAGGTTCAGGAAAGTGCCTGGGCTATCCAGTTCAAATATCAGCTGTCACTGCTGCCCATGGCGGACAGGGTGCGTATCAGCCAATCGGACGTCAGTTTTTTTGAGGTGTCCCGCGCCTATACCAAGAGCGGGCCTTGTACCTCCGGGTTGTTCACCCCCAGAGAATGCCTGCCTCCAACGCCCACGGCGCAGGAACTTGAAGCGCTCAAGGGCAGGCACGGGTTGCTGATGAAAGTGGTGGAGCCTGACGGCACTGTCAGCGCCTACAGTTACTTTCCCGCCGAAGGCAAGATCGTCAAGGAAGACGGCTTTCCGGGCGGGCGGATCGACCTGGATGATCGCTCCTATTTTGGAGGGGGGAACGAAGGTTACATTCCGGGTTTGCCGCATACCTACAAGCAATATGGGCTAACGGATAAAACGCGCGATCCTGCACCGGATGGGAAAAACCAGGGTGACTACTTTTCTGATAAATCGGCTGCACTCGCGCACCTGGCGGGTGGTTATTTCACCAAGGACTACGGCGGCCTGCAGAAGGCGGCGGCGGGCGTCACCGAGATTGAAAAAGGGCGTGCTTACGACGAAGAACTGAAGGGTTTTTTTCTGAGCCTCGTGCCTTTTTATGACGGTATTCAGGACGCTATCAAAGGTGATGTAGGCGGGGCGATATTCAATCTCGGCTTCGACATTCTCGGCTTTGTCATTCCCGGTGCGAATGCCGCGCGCAAAGCCGCCAAGGCGGGCAGAGGTGTTCTGAATACAATTAAAAGCGCTGTCGTGGCGGGTGTGGGGGCGTCCGTAGGTTATACCGACTCAGTCGATATTGCGAAGAACTTAAATAAAGGCGCACGCGCCGGTTATAAGGATACGAAGTACCTGATTGAAAAGGGTCACGATGTGTTGTCACGTTTGAGAGGCCATTACGGAAGTTATGATGTTACTAAAATCTATAAGGAGGGCGATATTGTAAAAGGGTTTTTTCACGCAGCTGAGGACAATGTATGGCGACCTGCCGTGGCCGTCTTCAAGAAAGGCGCCTGGTATGCCTATAACGTTGTCACTAAAACGCCGTTCGGTGTTCAGTTGGCACAATTTGGTGCGGTGAGTTCATTGCAACGCTGATACACGGACGTGTTCAGATAGCCACGATTTTCCATTGTTTAATATTCATTCGACAGGGAGCGCGAATGCTTTGTATCTATCCTGACTAAGGTGAATGACGATGAAACGTTCAACAACAATAACAACGGCGTTACTTCCTGTCCGCACTTCGATTGTATTCAAAGGGCGTATCAATCATAAAAAATCGTATCGAACGATAAAATGTTCAAAAGTAGGTGAGGTCATTGGCGGCCTTCTGAGGGGCGCTTCCAGAGAGAGTATGCCGAGCCCGACACGGGTTGACGCGCCCAACCTCGCAGGCACTACACGCAGTGGCGTGGAAACAGGCTACCAAAAGTTCGATCAAGGCTTTGTGGACGCCAAAGTGAACGGGTTCGACGGCCCAGGGCACGCCAGTGGCACCCGGCAGGCGGGAGACGCCGCCTCAGGCGCCGGGCAAACGCCCGAAATGGCCGCGTATGTCGAAAAACAGCGAAAAGCCTGGCAAGCCTCCAGGGATGCGCACATCCGCGACCAGCTGTTCGGCCAGCCCAGTCCGGGCCGTGTCAATGGGCAGGATGTCGAGCCTTTTTCTGCGCGAACCCTTGAAGAGAATGCCAAGACGGCGGTCAAGGCCAAAGAGACCGCGCTGCCGCCGACCAACACGACCCTGCTCAAGACCGCAGCGATCACGACGGCGATCAGCGTACCTGTGACGTCGATCGGCATGATCGTTGTCGGGAGTGTCAACGAAGCGCTCAAGCCACTGATCAATCCGGCGCCTGCACCCGTGACACCGGAAAGCATCGAAGAAGGACGGCTCGTCGAGTACGCGCAGAACGCAACTTTTCTGTTGGTCAACACCTTGTCGAAACTGCGTGGAGAGCGGCTTGTCGGGCCGAACCTGCAATGGGTGATGCAAACCAGGGACGAGCGCCTCGACTCGCTTGAGGCCATGATTGGCTATGTCGAGAGGGAGCTGGGCAAAGAGGCCAAGGCCCGGAAAATTGATTTTCAACCGGCGTCCACGGGGCCTGAAAAAGATGACATCAAGGCGCGTGTGATCGATTTGGAGAGCCGCATGGCCGCGCTTTCTGCCTTGCTGGGGACCATGAGCATCACACCCGCGCCTAAGTCCAATACGCCAGTTTCGCCGATAGGGAACGGTTTGCAGCGGTTGCTGACCATCCAATAGCCCTGGTGGCCGGCGCCACGCCAACCCAGCCTGCGCGCCCGTCGTATCGCCGCGACGGGTGTTTCGCCCTCAGCTAAAGCGTGCGAACTTTCCCACCCTACGCTAACCTGCCTCGATGTTTACGAGGTCAACTATGCACATTCATATTCTGGGTATCTGCGGCACGTTCATGGGTTCGATGGCGGTTCTGGCCAAAGAGCTGGGCCATCACGTCACTGGCTCCGATGCCAATGTTTATCCACCGATGAGCACGCAATTGCAGGCGCAAGGGATTGAACTGACCCAGGGTTACGACCCTTCGCAGTTCGACCCGGTGCCGGATCTGGTGGTGATTGGCAATGCCATGTCGCGCGGCAACCCGGCGGTCGAATACGTGCTGAATGAAGGCTTGCCTTACGTTTCAGGCCCCCAGTGGCTGGCCGATCACGTGCTGCAGGGCCGCTGGGTATTGGCCGTCGCCGGCACCCACGGCAAGACCACCACCAGCAGCATGCTGGCCTGGGTGCTGGAGCACGCGGGCATGAGCCCGGGCTTTCTGATCGGCGGCGTTCCGCAGAATTTCTCGGTGTCGGCGCGCCTGGGCGACACGCCGTTTTTTGTGATTGAGGCCGATGAATACGACAGCGCCTTTTTCGACAAGCGCTCCAAGTTCGTCCACTACCGTCCGCGCACGGCGATCCTGAACAACCTGGAGTTCGATCACGCCGACATCTTCCCCGATCTGCCGGCCATTGAGCGGCAATTCCATCATCTGGTGCGCACCATTCCCAGCGAAGGCCTGGTGATCCATCCGACCACCGAGCCGGCGTTGCAGCGTGTGATCGACATGGGCTGCTGGACCCCGGTGCAAACCACTGGCGTCGGCGGGCAATGGCAGGTCAAGTTGCTCAGTGACGACGGTTCGCGGTTTGAAGTGCTGTTCGAAGGCGTGGGCCAAGGCGTGGTCGATTGGGGTATGACCGGTCAGCATAACGTCGCCAATGCCCTGGTGACCCTGGCGGCTGCGCGGCATGTGGGCGTGACGCCGGCCGTAGGTATCGCCGCATTGAGCGCATTCAAAAGCGTGAAGCGGCGCATGGAAAAGGTCGCCGACGTGAACGGGATTACCATCTACGACGACTTTGCCCACCACCCCACGGCAATTGCCACCACCCTGGATGGCCTGCGCAAACGCGTCGGTGATGCGCAAATCATTGCCATCGTCGAGCCGCGCTCCAATTCCATGAAGCTGGGGGCGCACCGCGATGGCCTGCCTGAAAGCGTGAATGATGCCGACCAAGTGGTGTGGTATTCGCCCGCCAACCTCGGCTGGGACCTGCCGGCTATCGCCGCACTGTGCACCGTGCCTTCGAAGGTATGCGACTCGCTGGAGGGCATCATCGAGCACGTCAAACACGTGGCCAGGCCGGGCACCCATGTGGTGATCATGAGCAATGGCGGCTTCGGTGGCCTGCACGGCAAGCTGGCTGAGGCGCTCCAATGAGCGGCCCGGAACGTGTCACCCTGGCGATGACCGGCGCGTCCGGTGCGCCGTATGGCCTGCGCCTGCTCGATTGCCTGGTGCGTGAAGACCGTGAGGTGCACTTTCTGATCTCCAAGGCGGCGCAGTTGGTGTTGGCGACCGAGACCGACGTGGAGCTGCCGGCCAAGGTGCAGATGATGCAAGCCTTCCTCACCGAATACACCGGCGCGGCGGCGGGGCAGATCAAGGTGTACGGCAAAGAGGACTGGATGTCGCCGGTGGCTTCCGGCTCCGGTGCGCCGGCGGCGATGGTGGTGGTGCCATGCTCCACCGGTACCCTGTCGGCGATTGCCACCGGCGCGTGCAACAACTTGATCGAGCGCGCGGCGGACGTCACCTTGAAGGAGCGGCGCCAGTTGATCCTGGTGCCACGCGAGGCGCCTTATTCCAGCATTCACCTGGAGCACATGCTCAAGTTGTCGAACATGGGGGTGACCATTTTGCCGGCGTCGCCAGGCTTCTATCACCAGCCGCAAACCATCGATGACCTGGTGGACTTTGTGGTGGCGCGTATTCTCAACCTGCTTAATATCCCCCAGGACATGCTGCCGCGGTGGGGCGAGCATCACTTGAGTGGCGATGAATAAGGCGCTGTTGCTGGTGCTGGCGCTGCAGCTGACCGGCTGCGCCACCGCGCGTACGCTGGATGCGGCGCAACCGGGCGCGCCAGTGGTGTACGCCGGGACCCGGCTGGATATGTACGCGATCAACGGCGGCTGCTGTGCCAAGGACAGGTTTGGCGCCGAGGCCCCCACCTATCCCCATATCGACCTGCCCGCCAGTGCGTTGCTCGATACGCTGCTGTTGCCACTGTCGTTGTTGACTGTGCTGGGCGTAGGCTTCAACGCCACCGGCGGCCTGTAACGCAATTCTCAACAACACCATAAAACCAATGTGGGAGGGGCGGTGCGACGATTCGACTTGCCCTCGATGGCGGCCTCTGGGCTGGCCGGGATGTTGGATTGGACCGAGTACATATCCGTTTCTGCGGTAACGGC
>NZ_CVTO01000122.1:0-35198 GCF_900004715.1 Pseudomonas sp. 24 E 13 | reverse complement strand
AAGCCTGCGTTCGGCCAGCGTGGTTTAACGGGGCGCCTGAGATCAAAAGCAGATCAAGATCAAGATCAAGGTCAAGGGCGACTCGCTTCGCATCGTGGTTACCGTTTGGCGCTGCTGAGTTGTGTAGATACCTATGCCCCGATGGCGGTAGTCCAGTCAATATCTTCAGCGACTGACACTCCGCTATCGGGGGCAAGCCCCCTCCCACATGGGGTTCAGTGTTTGCCGTTATCTATTTGCCGAGCTTGCGCAGCTCGTCCGACTCTACGACCCGCACGCCATCCTGCTCTTCCAGCGCCAGGCGCCACAGCGCGCGGGCCAGTTCGCACACTTCGATACCGTGGTACTTGCCCGGAATCAACCGAGACAACGGCCCGGCCAGTTGTTCGGCCAGGCGCGGTTCGAGTCGTTCGCCCAACAACAACGATGGCCGCGCGATGGTCAGTTGCGGCCAATCCTGGGCTCGCAATGCCTGTTCCATTTCGCCTTTGACCCGGTTGTAGAACACCGAGGATTTCGGGTCGGCGCCAATCGCGCTGATCACGATCAGGTGCCGTGCGCCCAGTTCCCGAGCGCGCTTGGCGAAGGCCACCACCATATCCAGGTCGACCGCACGAAACGCCGCTTCGGAACCGGCCTTCTTGATCGTGGTACCCAAACAGCAGAAGGCGATATCCACCCGGCCGCTCAGTTGAGGCAGGAACACTGCAGGGTCGCCTACCGGGTTTTCCAGGCGTGGGTGTTCAGCCAGTGGTTTACGGCTGGGTGCCAGGACGCGGGTGACGGTGGGTTCGTTGAGCAGGCGGTCCAGCAAGTGTTCGCCGGTGAGGCCGGAAGCACCGGCCAGTAAGATATGCTGCGGTGTCAGGTACATGGTGTTTCCCCCTTGTTACACGTTACAGCTTAGTTGCCTTTGGCTTCCTTGCTATTCATTGAGACGCTTTCCAGCGCCTTTCGTGCCTGCTGTTTACGTAATAGTTGCCAGTGGGCGATCACGCCCTTGGGGGCCCAGATCTGCGGTTCGGAGGCTTCGAAGTTGTCCGCCTGTTCGCGTTCGGCCACGTGCAGTTGTGCCAGTTTGAAGGCCTGTTGCAAATCGTCCGTTTGGTTGAAAGCCTGTGCGAAAAGGGCATCACCGAAGTAGGTAAAGTCCGCTTCTTCCGAGCAGCCGAACGACACGCGATCCGCGCGTGAGGCGGTCATGATCAGCGTGCGCTCATCTTTCAATGCCGGGATGAAGCCGCCGGAGTAGCAGGCGGAAATCACGATGATCTTGTCGCGGTTTTTCAGTGGCGCGAGCACCGCCGCCAGTTCATCGGCCGGCAGGTCGGCCAGTTCCATGCGCGGCTGGTCGAGCACCAGTTCGTGTTCGTGGGTGCCGTGGCTGGTCATGTAGATGAACACCAGGTCTTCCGGCCCGCTGCGCTCGGCCAGGGTTTGCACGGCCCGGCGTAGGTTCTCGCGGGTGGCCATGGGCCGGTCGGCGATATGGTCGCGGTGGTTGACCAGGCGAATCTGCCCATGGGCACCGAAGCGGGTGGCGAGCATGTTGCTGACGTAATCGGCTTCGCGCAGGAACACGCTTTGCTTGCCGTCGCCGGCCAATGCCAGGGTGTACAGCTCGACGGCGGACGTGGACGCGGGGACGGCGGCGAGGGCTTCGGCCAGCAGTTGGCCCTGGGCCAGGACGCCGATTTCCAGTGGGTCGGGCAGCAGCTTGCCCTCGGCGTCGCGCACGCGCATGCCGTTGACCCAGGTGCCGGCCTGTACCGTACCGTCGGTCAGCACCAGCGTGCCGCGACCCTGGTAGCTGTCGCTGTCAAAGCCGCCGATATAGAAGCTGCCATCGGTAAGGTTCAGGCGACCTTCGCCGCTGAAGCGCCAGTCGTTGAACTGGCCGACGTAATGGCTGCCATCGACGCCGATCAGTTCGCCCTTGCCGCTCAGGGCGCCTTCCTTGAACTGGCCGATCCAGACGTCGCCGTCGGCGTTTTCATAGCGCCCCTTGCCGTTGAGCTGGTTCTGTTGGAACTGGCCGACGTAGATATCGCCATCCGCGCTGTTGAACGTGCCGTTGCCTTCCAACTGGCCATCGACGAAGTGGCCGCTGAACTGATTGCCGCTGTCGTCGTTGCGCTGGCCTTCGCCATTGGGTTTGCCGTGGGCGAATTGGCCCTGGTATTGGCTGCCGTCGGCCAGCTCCAGGCGCCCGAGGCCGGAATACTGGTCGTCCTTGAATTCGCCGCGATAGGTCATCTGCCCCTCTTTGAGGGTGCCTTCGCCGTTGCGTCGACCGTTCTTGAACCCGCCCACGTAACTGCTGCCCGCCGTGGTCAGGCTGCCCTGGCCATCGAACAGGCCTTGCTTGAATTGACCTTTGTAGACTTCGCCGTTGCTGCCATGCCATTCGCCCTGACCATGCCACTGGCCTTTATGGAACTCGCCGGCGTACCAACTGCCGTTGGGGTAGTCGACGCGCCCCTGGCCTTGCAGCAAGCCGTCGACCACATCGCCCCGGTAGCGGCCGCCATCGGGCAGGCGCGCATCGGGCGGCAACAGCGATTCGCCATCTCCGCAAGCGGTGAGCAACAGGGCAAGGGCAAGGGGAGCGAGTGGGCGCATAGCGGCATCCGGATAATTGAGCGCCGAGTATGCCGCAGCTGCGCGTTTCATACATAAATTTACATACACTGTGGCAAGGTTTGTTGCCTCGCCACAGGCAACGTCCTACACGAAGCAGAGTGACAATGACTCAGCGATGTAAGCCGGTTTTTCCTGACCTTCGATTTCCAGGGTGGCGGTGGCCTTAAATAGCCATTGGCCAGGTTTTTTCTCATGGACGTCGGTGAGGGTGACAGTCAGGCGAACCCTGGAGTCGACCTTCACCGGCTGTATGAAGCGCACACTGTCCAGGCCGTAGTTGATGGCCATCTTCAGGCCCTCGGGCATGATCAGGATGTCCTCCATCAGCTTGGGCATCAGCGACAGCGACAGGAACCCATGGGCGATGGTGCTGCCGAACGGGGTTTGCGCGGCCTTGGCCGGGTCGACGTGGATAAACTGATGATCGCCGGTGGCCTCTGCGAACAGGTTGATGCGCGCCTGGTCGATGGTGAGCCATTCGGAACGTCCCAGTTCCTTGCCGACATAATCGTTGAGCTGCGCTACGGGTACATAGGGCATTGCGTTTCTCCTGGGTTCATCATTTTTATCCCCGCTGACGAGGGGTTTTTTATGGGATACAGAGAACCAATGTAGATCATCATGGGCAATCGACGCGGTCAACCCAACATGCTTTTGGCGAATGCCGGAGCATAGGGCGGGCGTGCTTATAATGCGCACGAACTTTGAGGGGGCAGAGAGGATGCTGTTACGTGGCCTGACCTGGCTGGTGCTGTTTCAATTGATCGGCACTGCGCTCAACCATCTGCTGTTGCCGGTATTGCCGGGGCCGATCATCGGCCTGCTGCTGATGCTCGGCTTCCTGATCTGGCGCGGCGAAGTCAGCGAGCCGCTGAGCCTGGCGGCCGGCAGCCTGCTGCGCTATTTGCCGTTGCTGCTGGTGCCGCCGGCCGTGGGCGTGATGGTGTATACCAGGGACATCGTTGCCGACTTCTGGGCTATCGTCGGCGCGCTGCTGCTGTCGCTGGTCATCGCGATGGCGGTTGTCGGCGTGCTGATGGAACGGTTGGTCCGGCGCAAGGAGAAGGAACAATGATGTTCGACTGGCAAGGCGCCTGGACGGCCGTCATTCATCACCCCTTGTTCGGCATCGGCATTACCCTGGGCGCTTATCAACTGGTGTTGGCGGCTTTCGAGAAAACCCGCTGGATCTTCCTGCAGCCGGTGCTGGTCTCCATGTTGCTGGTGATTGGCGTGTTGCTGATCTGCGGCCTGGACTACACCGAATACCGCAAGAGCACCGAGATCATGGGCATTCTGCTGGGGCCGGCGACGGTGGCCCTGGCGGTGCCGCTTTATTTGAACCTGCGACGGATTCGCCAATTGTTCTGGCCGATTTTTACTACGCTGGTGATAGGCGGCGTGTTGGCCACCGGCCTGTGCGTGTGGTTGGGCTGGTGGTTCGGTGCCGAGCACAGGGTGCTGATGACCATGGCGCCCAAGTCGGTGACGTCGCCGATTGCGATGTTGGTGGCCGAGCAGATCGGCGGGGTGGCGGCATTGGCTGCGGTGTTCGTGCTGATCACCGGGGTGGCCGGCGCGATGATCGGCCCGGCGTTCCTGTCGCGCCTGGGTGTCTACAGCCCCGAGGCGCGCGGCATGGCCCTGGGCATGACGGCCCACGCGGTCGGCACCTCGGTGGCCCTGCAGGAAAGCGAAGAATGCGGCGCCTTCGCGGCGCTGGCCATGAGTTTGATGGGCGTGGCCACGGCAGTGTTCCTGCCGCTGGCCGTGTCTGTGATCGTTTAAACCGGGTTTAAGGAAACCTTTATGAGTCTGGCGCTGTTTCCACTCAACACCGTGCTGTTCCCTGGGTGCACCCTCGATTTGCAACTGTTCGAGGCGCGTTACCTGGACATGATCAGTCGCTGCATGAAAAAGGGCGAAAGCTTCGGTGTGGTGTGCATCCTCGATGGCAAGGAAGTCGGCCTGGCCCCGGATGGCTATGCGCTGATCGGCTGTGAAGCGCTGATCCGCGACTTTAAACAACAGGATAATGGCCTGCTGGGGATTCGCGTCGAGGGCGGGCGGCGTTTTCGCGTGCGCGATGCCGAAGTCCAGAAGGACCAGTTGCTGGTGGCCCAGGTGCAATGGCTGGAGGAACTGCCGGACCAGCCGCTGGAAGAAGAGGACGCCGACCTGCTGGCGCTGCTGCAGGCGTTGGCCGAGCACCCGATGGTCGCGTCGCTGGATATGGACGCCCATGCCGAGGGGCAGCAGGCCCTGAGTCATCAGCTGGCGTACCTGCTGCCGTTCACCGAGGCGGATAAAGTCGACCTGCTGCAACTCGACGATCCGCAACAGCGGCTGGATGCGATCCAGATGTTGCTGGATGAATTGCAGGGTGAATTGTTCCCCTGAGATTCGGAATGCTCTGACGCGGGTATCAGACTTTGTTTCGTCGTTTTCAGGGACGTGGACTGCACTATTTTCCGATCACACCCCAATGATCGGAGATCACCATGATTCAGCTGACACCCTCGGAACAAGTGGCCTGGGACGCGTATTTCGTCAGCGTCACCACCCAGTTACTCCAGCACGATCCCGCGCGCGGCGCGCAATATATCGCCGAGCGCGCCGCCGACCTTGCCGATGAAATGCTGTTGGAGCGACGCGAGCGCTGTGTTGAACGGCGCAGCGCGTCGGTGGACTGGATCGGCCCGGCCAAGGGTCAGTAGGCGTACCTGAGCAACGCGTGGGACGTGCCGGTAAACGCGATAAAGCCGAGCACCGCCACGATCACCGGCAATACCAGCCACCAGGCTTTTTGCGTCATCGGCGGCAACGGGCTGCGGTATTGAATGAGGGTGAGGCTCAATGCGCACACACTCATCGCCAAGAGCGTGCCGGCCAGGATATCCGTGGGCCAGTGAGCGCCCAGGTACACCCGCGACAACGCAATGAACGCCGCAGGTATGCAGCCCAGCAGCAGCCAGGTCAGGCGCAGTCGCGTGGGTTGGCCTCGGCCGGCCAGTACCGCCAGGGCCAGGAAGAACGCAAACGCGCCGGAGGCATGGCCGCTGGGCATGCTGAAACTGGTGAGCGGGTCGGTCAGGATTTCCGGGCGGCCACGGGCGAAGAAGAGCTTAGTGCCAGTATTGATCACGGCGGCGCCCGCCAGCGTGGCGCCGACGAAGATGGCATGACGCCACTGTCGCGCCAGCAACAACAGGCCGGTAAACACCGCGCTGGCGACGAACATTTTCTTGAATTCGCCCAGCTGGGTGATCCGTACCATCACCTCGTCGAGCCACGGGCTGCGATGTTCCTGCACCAGTGCGCTCAGGCCCTGGTCGAAATCGTTGAGATGCGGGTAGCCGATAAACAGTGCGACCAGCAACGTCAGGCTGGCGCAGCCGATCCACAGGGTGGCGCGACGATGGCCGCGCAGGCTGCTGTTCAAGCTCAGCCCCAGCAGTGCCGCCAGGCAGGCCGCGACAATCGCCGCTTCCGGCCAGAAACCTTCGGGCAGGGGCAAGCGGAACGCCGCCCCGGCAGCCCAGCCCGGCAACAGATACGCCACTGACCAGCCTGCCGCCGCGATAACGCTGACGATCGCAAAGCGCGGGAACGGCATGTCGCACATACCGGCGACCATCGGCAGCATGGGCCGCAACGGCCCGATGAAACGCCCGACCAGCAGGCTGGCGATGCCGTACTTATGGAAGTAGGTTTCCGCACCGTTCATCCACTCGGGATGATGGCGCAGGCCGGGCAGGCGCCGGATGTTCTGGTGGAAATGCCGGCCCAGGTAGTAGGACACCCCGTCGCCCAGTAAACCGCCGAGGAAGCCCAGCAACAGGGTCTCACTCAACGACAACGCGCCGCTGCCGGCCAGCGCGGCAATCGCAAACAGCAGCACCGTGCCCGGCACGATCAGCCCGGCGATGGCCAGGCATTCCACGCACGCGACGATAAACACCGCCACTGCCAGCCATTGTGGGTTAAGGGTCAGCCAGCCGGTGATGCTATCGAGCCATTGGCCCATACAATCCACTCCATCTCTGTAATGCATATGCTCAAACGCTGATGATCAACGGTGGGAGCCGCTGTGCTGCAAGCATCATCCAATCAAAAAATAATCGCGGCCTTCGACCTGCCCGCGCCGCAGCGGGTTCCGTGTGCAATAAGGCGCATAGCCAGCATCGACGAAGCGGTACATCAAGTGCTCATCGCGCCCACTGGGAATGCCCAGCCGTGTGGTCTGGATAATCTGCGTGGGCACCTGGCCCACGTCCTCGACATACAACCGTTCCTGATCGAAGCGCTTGGCATCCCACATCGGTACTTTCAGGCCGAGCGCCTTGCACAGCAGCGTCTGGCCCGCACAGAGTTTCTGCGAAGGACGCGGGCTGCCGTCGGGGTTGGGGTTGTTCAACAGCATGTGCGCCAGGCTCGCCGGCCCGGACCTCTCATCGACCCAGGGATAGGCCGATTTGATCAGCACGGCATTGCCCGGGCCATGGGCGCTGAAGTTCAGCGAATCACCGCCACGGGCGTAGTACATGTAGATGTGCCCACCATCCAGAAACAAAGCCTTACGTTTTTCTGTGTAGCCGAGTGAGGCGTGACTGCCTTTTTCGGCCACGTAATAGGCTTCGGTTTCAATAATCCGCGCTGAAAGCCAGGTTTGGCCGACACGATGGCGAATGACTTTGCCGAGCAGTTCTTGCGCGAGTAACTGGGCGTCGCGGTCGAAGAAGCTGTCGGGGAGGGCGCTGGCGGGGCGTTCGGGCGTGATGGTGGGCATGACGTTCAGGGTTATTACGGCTAAATGTGACGGAATCATAACAACTCTCACCTTAATTACCGCTGAACCCCAGGTTTTTACAGTTCATTTCGACCATCCGCCCCTCACCGCTGTCAGTCAGGCGGCGTCACAGCTATAATCTGCCGCTTTCCTCTTTGCCAAGACTTCCTGACCCATGACTGAGTCCGTTCTTGACTACATGACCCGCCTGGGTCGCGCTGCCCGTCAGGCCTCGCGGTTGATCGCCCGTGCGAGCACCGCGCAGAAGAACCGTGCCCTGCTGGCCGCCGCCGATGCTCTGGATGCTGCGCGCTCCGAGTTGGCCGCCGCCAACGAACAGGACCTGGCCAACGGCCGCGCCAATGGCCTGGAGCCGGCCCTGCTGGACCGCCTGGCACTGACCCCGGCGCGTATCGACGACATGATCGAAGGCTTGCGTCAGGTGGCCAAGTTGCCTGACCCCATCGGTGAAATTCGCGATATGCGTTACCTGCCGTCCGGCATCCAGGTCGGCAAGATGCGCGTGCCCCTGGGCGTGATCGGCATCATCTACGAGTCGCGTCCGAACGTGACCATCGACGCCGCGAGCCTGTGCCTGAAGTCAGGCAACGCCACCATCCTGCGTGGCGGTTCCGAGGCGATCCATTCCAACCGCGCCATCGCCGCCTGCATCCAGCAAGGCCTGGCCGTGGCCGAGTTGCCTGCCGAAGTGGTGCAAGTGGTGGAAACCACTGACCGCGCCGCCGTTGGCGCACTGATCACCATGCCGGAATTCGTCGACGTGATCGTGCCACGCGGTGGCAAGGGCCTGATCGAGCGCGTCAGCCGCGACGCCAAGGTGCCGGTGATCAAGCACCTGGACGGCGTGTGCCACGTATACATCGACATCGCCGCCGACCTCGACAAGGCGATCCGCATCGCCGACAACGCCAAGACCCACCGCTACGCGCCGTGCAACACCATGGAAACCCTGTTGGTGCACGCCGGCATTGCCGAGCGCGTGCTGCCGCCGCTGGCGGCCATCTACCGCGACAAGGCTGTGGAATTGCGCGGTTGCGAGCGTACCCGTGCGCTGCTGGGCGCGGACGTGATCGAGGCCACCGAGCAGGACTGGTACACCGAATACACCGCGCCGATCCTGTCGATCCGCATTGTCGACGACCTGGACCAGGCCATCGAACACATCAACACCTACGGCTCCAAGCACACCGACGCCATCGTCTCCGAGCATTTCAGCGATGCCCGGCGTTTCCTCACTGAAGTGGATTCCGCTTCAGTGATGATCAATGCCTCGACGCGCTTTGCCGATGGTTTCGAGTACGGCCTGGGGGCGGAAATCGGCATTTCCACCGACAAGCTCCACGCACGCGGCCCGGTCGGCCTGGAAGGCCTGACCAGCGAGAAGTACGTGGTGTTCGGCGACGGTCATGTGCGCACTTGATGGCTAAACGCATCGGGCTGCTCGGCGGTACTTTCGACCCCGTGCACATCGGCCATTTGCGCAGTGCCCTGGAAGTCGCGGATGCCCTGGCGCTGGATGAGGTGCGCCTGATGCCCAATTTCCGGCCGCCTCACCGCGATACGCCGCAGGTGTCCGCGCAGCAGCGCCTGGAAATGGTGCGCGTTGCGGTGGAGGGCATAGCACCGCTGGTGATGGACGATCGCGAGCTCAAGCGCGATAAACCGTCCTACACTGTCGACACCCTGGAACTGATGCGCGCCGAGTTGGCCGCCGATGACCAGGTGTTTCTGCTTTTGGGCTGGGACGCATTTTGCGGCCTGCCCTCTTGGCACCGCTGGGAGGAACTCCTCCAGCATTGCCACATCCTGGTTCTGCAACGCCCGGATGCCGACAGCGAACCGCCGGATGCCTTGCGCAACCTGCTGGCCGCGCGGTCGGTAAGTGACCCCTTGGCCCTGACCGGGCCGAACGGGAATATTGCATTCGTCTGGCAGACCCCGCTTGCGGTGTCCGCCACCCAGATCCGTCAACTGCTGGCCAGCGGTAAGTCGGTACGTTTCCTGGTGCCTGACGCGGTCCTGGCCTACATCGATGCGCACGGGCTTTACCGTGCGTCGAACTGAAAAGGCGCGCTTGAATGCACGAAAAATCGTGCAGCGAGCGCCCGAACATACGAGCAAAACGAGTTTTATATGACGAACAAAGACGTAAGCAAAGTTAAGCGCAAAGGCACCTTCAAAAGCGCACCGCTGCCGGTAGAAGCCCACGTTGGCCCGGAACTGGCCGGTGAAGAGTTGGTAAAAGTCGCCGTGGCGGCCCTGGAAGACGTCAAGGCCCAGGACATCCAGGTGCTGGACGTACGCGACAAGCAGAGCATCACCGACTTCATGATCATTGCTACCGGTACCTCCAACCGCCAGATCGGCGCGATGCTGGACAAGGTTCGTGAAGCCGTCAAAGCCCAGGGCGTAAAGCCGCTGGGTGAAGAAGGCAAGGGCGACAGCGACTGGGTACTGCTGGACATGGACGACGTGATCGTTCACATGATGACCAGCAACGCCCGCCAGTTCTACGACCTGGAGCGTCTGTGGAAAGGCGCCGAGCAGAGCCGTGCGGCGGATGGCAAGCACCACAGCCCGGAAGTGGGCCACGCGCACTTCGACAAGCTCAACAAAGACCAGGAATAAGGAACGGCTGTGCGCCTGCGTCTGATCGCTGTCGGTTCACGCATGCCCAAGTGGGTGGAAGAGGGCTGGCACGAGTACGCCAAGCGTCTGCCTGCCGAGCTGTCGCTTGAACTGGTGGAAATACCGCTCAATACCCGGGGCAAGAACGCCGACGTGGCGCGCTTTATCCGTCAGGAAGGCGAAGCCATGTTGGCCAAGGTCGGCCCCAACGAGCGCATCGTCACCCTCGAAGTGCACGGCAAGCCCTGGAGCACCGAGCAGTTGGCGGTGGAACTGGACCGCTGGCGCCTGGACTCGCGCACCGTCAACTTCATGGTCGGCGGCCCCGAAGGGCTGGCGCCGGAAGTCTGTGCGCGGGCCGATCAGCGCTGGTCGCTGTCGGCGCTCACGCTGCCGCACCCGTTGGTAAGGATTCTGATCGGTGAACAGCTGTATCGCGCCTGGACAGTTCTGTCCGGGCACCCTTATCACAAATAATCTGCGCCATAGCCGATGACCCAGCCGATCCGCATCAAGGACCACGAGAAGGACGCACGTCTTGTACGCGCGCGCGTGGTATTTGGCGCGATCATGGTGGTGGCATTGATTGGTGTGCTGATCGCCCGTCTGTATTACCTGCAGGTGATCCAGTACGAGTATCACTCCACCTTGTCGGAAAACAATCGGGTGCATGTGCAACCGATCCCGCCGACCCGTGGGCTGATTTTCGACCGCAATGGCGTGGTAGTGGCGGATAACCGGCCCAGTTTCAGCCTGAGCATGACCCGCGAGCGTTCCGGCGACTGGCAGCAGGTGCTCGATGTGATTGTTGAAGTGCTGCAGCTGACGCCGGAAGACCGGGTCATTTTCGAGAAACGCATGAAGCAGGGACGCCGGCCTTTCGAGCCGGTGCCGATTCTGTTCGAGTTGAACGAAGAACAGATCGCGCGGATCGCGGTGAACCAGTTCCGCCTGCCGGGCGTGGAAGTGGTGGCGCAGTTGGTGCGGCATTACCCGCAGGGGCCGCACTTTGCCCACTCGGTCGGCTATATGGGGCGCATCAACGAGAAAGAGCTCAAAAGCCTCGATCCGGTCAATTACAGCGGCACCCATCACATCGGCAAAACCGGCATCGAGCGTTTCTACGAGCCCGAACTGCACGGTCAGGTGGGTTACGAAGAAGTCGAGACCAACGCCCGTGGCCGCGTGCTGCGCGTACTCAAGCGCACCGACCCCTTGCCGGGCAAGGACATCGTGCTGAGCCTGGACATCAAGTTGCAGGAAGCCGCCGAAATGGCGCTGGGCGGTCGTCGCGGTGCGGTGGTGGCGCTGGACCCGAAGACCGGCGAAGTCCTGGCCATGGTCAGCCAGCCGAGTTTCGACCCCAACCTGTTCGTGACCGGCATCAGCTTCAAGGCCTACGCCGAATTGCGCGACTCCATCGACCGGCCGCTGTTCAACCGGGTGCTGCGCGGCCTGTATCCGCCGGGGTCGACCATCAAGCCGGCGGTGGCGATTGCCGGTCTGGATTCGGGGGTGGTCACCGCCTCGAGCCGGGTCTATGACCCCGGCTATTACATGCTGCCCAACTACGATCACAAATACCGTAACTGGAACCGCTCCGGTGACGGCTATGTCGACCTGGACACCGCCATCATGCGTTCCAACGACACCTATTTTTATGACCTGGCCCACAAGCTGGGGATTGATCGCCTGGCGGCCTACATGGGCAAGTTCGGCCTCGGCCAGAAGGTCTCCCTGGACATGTTCGAAGAGTCTCCCGGCCTGATGCCCTCGCGCGAATGGAAGCGGGCGACGCGTCGCCAGGCGTGGTTCCCCGGCGAAACCCTGATCCTCGGCATCGGCCAGGGCTACATGCAGGCCACCCCGCTGCAACTGGCCCAGGCAACTGCGCTGGTGGCGAACAAGGGCGTGTGGAACCGGCCGCACCTGGCCAGGACCATCGAGGGCGAGAAACCGGTGGATGAGAACCCGATCCCCGACATCGTGCTGCGCGACCCTTCCGACTGGGCCAAGGTCAATCATGGCATGCAGCAGGTGATGCACGGCGTTCGCGGCACCGCACGCAAGGCGGCGCTCGGCGCGCAATACCGCATCGCCGGCAAGAGCGGTACCGCCCAGGTAGTCGCGATCAAGCAGGGTGAAAAATATGACCGCTCCAAGGTGCAGGAGCGCCACCGCGACCACGCCTTGTTTGTCGGCTTTGCCCCTGCCGATGACCCGAAAATCGTGGTGGCGGTGATGGTGGAGAACGGCGAGTCCGGTTCCGGTGTGGCTGCGCCTGTGGTGCGCCAGATCATGGACGCCTGGCTGCTGGCCCCCGACGGCAAGCTCAAGCCCGAATATGGCGGCCCCCCTTCCAGCCCCGAGGTTACGGCCCGTGAAGAGTAATTTTGACCGCATCCTCTCCAGTGAGGATGTGATGCGTCGCCGTGCGACGTTGCTGCAACGCATGCACATTGACGGCCCGTTGCTGGTGCTGCTGCTGATACTGGCGGCCGGCAGCCTGTTTGTGCTGTATTCGGCCAGCGGCAAGAACTGGGACCTGCTGATCAAGCAAGCGTCGTCGTTCGGCCTGGGCCTGTTGTCGATGGTGGTGATCGCCCAGCTCGAGCCGCGGTTCATGGCGCGCTGGGTGCCGCTGGGCTATGTCGCCGGGGTGTTGCTGCTGGTGGTGGTGGACGTGATGGGGCACAACGCCATGGGCGCGACCCGCTGGATCAACATCCCGGGGGTGATTCGCTTCCAGCCGTCGGAATTCATGAAGATCCTGATGCCGGCCACCATCGCCTGGTACCTGTCCAAGCGCACCTTGCCGCCCCAGCTCAAGCATGTGGGGATCAGCCTGATCCTGATCGGCGTGCCGTTCATTCTGATCGTGCGCCAGCCGGACCTCGGCACCTCGTTGCTGATCCTGGCGGGGGGCGCGTTCGTACTGTTCATGGGCGGCCTGCGCTGGCGCTGGATTCTCAGCGTGCTGGCCGCTGCCGTGCCGGTGGCGGTGGCCATGTGGTTCTTCTTTATGCACGACTACCAGAAGCAGCGGATCCTGACGTTCCTCGACCCCGAAAGCGACCCGCTGGGTACCGGCTGGAACATCATCCAGTCAAAGGCCGCCATCGGTTCCGGCGGCGTGTTCGGCAAGGGCTGGCTGCTGGGGACCCAATCGCACCTGGACTTTTTGCCCGAAAGCCACACCGACTTCATTATCGCGGTGATGGGCGAAGAGTTCGGCCTGGTAGGCATCTGCGCGCTACTGCTGATCTATTTGCTGTTGATCGGGCGCGGGCTGGTGATTACCGCGCAGGCGCAGACGCTGTTCGGCAAGTTGCTGGCCGGCAGTCTGACCATGACGTTTTTTGTTTACGTTTTCGTCAACATCGGTATGGTCAGTGGCCTGTTGCCGGTGGTTGGGGTGCCGTTGCCATTCATTAGCTACGGCGGAACTTCGCTGGTGACATTGCTGTCAGCGTTTGGGGTTTTGATGTCGATTCATACGCATCGCAAATGGATCGCTCAGGTTTGAATAAGGTGAAGATGTCAATGCAAGTAATGCGCGGCTGGGCCACTCGGCATGCGTCCTGGATGGGCCTGATCGGGCTGCTGGGCGCAACGCAGGAGGTGCAGGCCGGTGACTACGATGGCTCACCCCAGGTCGCCGAATTCGTCGGTGAGATGACCCGCGACTACGGTTTCGCCGGTGAACAGCTGATGGGCGTGTTCCGCGAAGCGCGCAAAAAGCAGGCGATCCTCGACGCCATCTCGCGCCCCGCCGAGCGGGTCAAGCAGTGGAAGGAATATCGCCCGATGTTCCTCACCGACGCCCGCGTGGCCCGGGGCGTGGACTTCTGGCGCCAGCACGATGCGGTACTGGCGCGCGCCGAGCAGGAATATGGCGTGCCGGCCCAGGTCATCGTCGCGATCATCGGCATTGAAACCTTTTACGGGCGCAACACCGGCAGTTACCGGGTGATCGACGCGTTGTCGACCCTGGGCTTCGATTACCCGCCGCGTGCCGAGTTCTTCCGCAAGGAGCTGCGCGAATTCCTGCTGCTGGCCCGCGAAGAACAAGTCGACCCGATGACCCTCAAGGGCTCGTACGCCGGGGCGATGGGCTTGCCGCAGTTCATGCCGAGCAGCTTTCGCGCCTACGCGGTGGATTTCGACGGCGACGGGCATATCAATATCTGGAGCAACCCCGACGATGCCATCGGCAGTGTGGCCAGCTACTTCAAGCGCCACGGCTGGGTCGGCGGAGAACCGGTGGTTGTGCGCGCCGATGTGACGGGCGAGCGTGCCGATGAAGGCCTGACCCAGGGAATCGACCCGGTGAAGACCGTCGGGGAGTTGCGAGCGCTGGGCTGGTCGAGTCAGAATGCGCCACGCGATGATATGCCGGTGACGGCGTTCCGTCTTGAAGGTGAAAATGGCCCGGAATACTGGATGGGCCTGAAGAATTTCTACGCAATCACGCGTTATAACCGCAGTGTGATGTACGCCATGGCCGTGCATCAGCTGTCAGACGAGCTGGTTCAAGCACGGGGCAACAAGTAATGCGGGTATCGCCGTTCAAAAAACCGCTCAAGCTGGTGGCGTTCGCCGCGTTGTCCCTGCTGATCGCCAGTTGCTCCACGACACCGAATCGAGCGCCGGCCAAGAAGGCCGGCGGTGCGGTGGTTCGCGCCCAGCCGGGCCTGGACATCAACCGTGCGCACAAGGACGGCGCGCCGTGGTGGGACGTGGATGTGTCCAAGATCCCGGATGCCACGCCAACCCTGCACTCCGGCCCCTACAAGGCCAACCCCTATACCGTGCTGGGCAAGAATTACTTCCCGCTGCAGGAATCCAAGACCTACGTGCAGTCGGGCACGGCGTCCTGGTACGGCACCAAGTTCCACGGCCAGAACACCGCCAACGGCGAAGTGTATGACCTGTACGGCATGAGTGCGGCGCACAAGACCCTGCCGCTGCCCAGCTACGTGCGCGTGACCAACCTGGACAACAACCGCACCGTGATTCTGCGGGTCAACGACCGTGGGCCGTTCTATTCGGACCGGATCATCGACCTCTCCTATGCTGCTGCGAAGAAACTCGGTTACGCCGAAATCGGTACCGCGCGGGTGAAAGTCGAAGGCATCGACCCGGCGCAGTACTGGGCCCAGCGTGGCAAGCCGGCGCCGTTGATGCTCAACGAGCCGCAAACCCCGCAACCGCAAGTGACGGCGTCGACCGGCAAGATCGAACAATGGACACCGCCGCCGGCGCAGCATGCTCCGGATACGGTGGTCGTGCCCCATGCGGCGCCCGGCGCCTCCAAGGTGGGCGGGCAGTACCTGCAGGTGGGCGCTTTCGCCAACCCGGATGCGGCAGAACTGTTAAGGTCCAAGCTCAGCGGCATGGTCAGCGCGCCAGTGTTCATCAGCTCCATCGTGCGTAACCAGCAGACCCTGCACCGAGTGCGTATGGGGCCGATCGGCTCGCCGAGCGAGGTTGCGCAAGTGCAGAACAGCGTACGCCTGGCTAACCTGGGGCAGCCCAGCGTAGTGACTGCGGAATAAGGCAATACAGGATTGACGGTCCAGGTGCGTGCGCGTGCCCGGGCCCTGGTTGTTGGCTCGTTGAACAATAAAACCCAGGGGCAAGGGGTGAGCGGGCAACCGAACACGTGACAGTCTGGAAGCGGGCTGTCTGAATAGTTTTGCCCGCGAGGGCAAGTTTCCATAAGCAATTTCGAGAGACGGATGAACATCACCACCTTAGCCAAACGTACGTGCCTGCTTATCTCGCTGATCATCACCCCGGCCGCCTGGGCGGTTGAGATGGTGCCGGCTTCCCCGCAACTGGCCGCCAAGGCCTGGGTCCTCATGGATGCCGCCAGTGGCAACGTGCTGGTCGAAAGCGGTGGTGACGTGCGCCTGCCGCCTGCCAGCCTGACCAAACTGATGACCGCCTACATCGCGACCCTGGAAATCCGTCGCGGCCAGATCGGCGAGAACGATCCGGTAACCGTCAGCGAAAACGCCTGGCGTACCGGTGGTTCGCGGATGTTCATCAAAGTCGGCTCGCAAGTCACGGTCAGCGACCTGCTGCACGGCATCATCATCCAGTCCGGTAACGACGCCAGCGTGGCCCTGGCCGAACACATCGCCGGCAGCGAAGATGCGTTCGCCGACATGATGAACAAGACGGCCGGCGACCTGGGCATGACCAACAGCCACTTCATGAACCCGACCGGCCTGCCGAACCCGGAGCATTATTCGTCGGCTCACGACATGGCGATCCTGGCCCGCGCGATCATCCGTGTCGACCCGGTGCACTACGCCATCTACTCCCAGAAGGAATTCTTCTGGAACAACATCAAGCAGCCTAACCGCAACCTGTTGCTGTGGCGCGACAAGACCGTCGACGGCCTGAAAACCGGCCACACCGACGAAGCCGGCTACTGCATGGTGTCGTCCGCCGTACGTGATGGCCAGCGCCTGATCGCCGTGGTCTTCGGCACCAACAGCGAGCAGGCCCGTGCGGCCGAGACGCAAAAGCTGCTGACCTACGGCTTCCGCTTCTTCGAAACCCAGACCTTCTACCAGAAGGGCACCGAGCTTGCGACCGCGCCGGTCTGGAAGGGCGCGACCTCCCAGGTCAAGGCCGGCCTGGCCGATGACCTGACCCTGACCATGCCTAAAGGCCAGCTGAAAAAGCTCGCCGCCAGCATGACCCTGAACCCGCAACTGGTTGCGCCAATCGCCAAGGGTGATGTGATCGGCAAGGTTGAAGTCAAGCTCGAAGACAAGGTGGTGCACAGCGCCGACCTGATCGCACTGGACGCCGTCGACGAAGGTGGTATCTTCCGCCGCGTGTGGGATAGCATCCGTCTATTCTTCTACGGCTTGTTCAACTGATTGTGTGCACCTGCAAAGCCCCGCGTTGATCCGACGCGGGGCTTTGCCGTCGCCACGGCTTACCGCTTACGAGGCCGTTCTGCCATGACCGATAAAGAAGTAAAGGCGCCAAAGATCGAATTCCCGGTGACGGATTACCCCATCAAGGTGATCAGCGATACCGGCGTAGGTCGCAAAGACACGATTCTCGAGATTGTGCGCAAACACGCGACCATCAACGACAACCGCGTGGACGAGCGTTCCAGCTCCACGGGTAAATACACGACGATCCAGTTGCACATCGTTGCGACGGATCAGGACCAGCTCTACAACATCAACAGCGAACTGCGGGCCACCGGCTTCGTGCACATGGTGCTGTGATGTCGCACGTCCTGGGCTTTCGCGAGCTCGGCCGGATGGACTACGAGCCCGTCTGGCATGCCATGCAGCGCTTCACCAACGAGCGCGGCACCTCGGCAGCGGATGAAGTCTGGCTGGTCGAGCACCCGCCGGTATTCACCCAGGGCCAGGCCGGCAAGGCCGAGCATCTGCTGCTGCCGGGTGATATTGCGGTGGTGCAGGTCGACCGAGGGGGGCAAGTGACTTACCATGGGCCTGGCCAACTGGTCGCGTATCTGTTGCTGGATGTGCGCAAGCTGGGCTTTGGCGTGCGTGATCTGGTCAGCCGCATGGAGGCTTGCCTGATCGAGCTGCTGGCCAGTTACGGCGTGACCGCCGCGGCCAAGCCCGATGCACCGGGTGTGTATGTGGAGGGCGCGAAAATCGCTTCCCTCGGGCTGCGCATTCGGCACGGTTGTTCCTTTCATGGCCTGGCCCTGAATGTGGACATGGACCTGGCCCCGTTCCAGCGGATCAACCCGTGCGGTTATGCGGGCCTTGCGATGACCCAGTTGAGCGACCATGCAACACCCATAGAATTTGCCGAGGTAAGTGCCCGGCTGCGCGCGCAGCTCGTCAAACACCTCGACTATGCTGAGCAGACGACCCTGACGGGCGGAATCGATTGATATGACTACTGATGTTGTGCAAACCATGATCCCGACGCTGGACATCACCGAGCGTCCAGCCCCGGCCCCGCGTGCCAAGGTGGAAGCCGGCGTCAAGCTGCGCGGCGCCGAGAAGGTTGCACGCATCCCGGTGAAGATCATTCCGACCACCGAACTGCCGAAAAAGCCTGACTGGATTCGCGTGCGTATCCCGGTCTCGCCGGAAGTCGACCGTATCAAGGCGCTGCTGCGCAAACACAAGCTGCACAGCGTGTGCGAAGAAGCGTCCTGCCCGAACCTGGGTGAGTGCTTCTCCGGCGGCACCGCCACCTTCATGATCATGGGCGACATCTGCACCCGTCGTTGCCCGTTCTGCGACGTGGGCCACGGCCGGCCGAAGCCGCTGGACGTCAACGAGCCGCAAAGCCTGGCCATTGCCATCGCCGACCTGAAACTCAAATACGTAGTGATCACCTCGGTCGACCGTGACGACTTGCGTGACGGCGGTGCCCAGCACTTTGCCGACTGCATTCGTGAAATCCGCAAACTGTCCCCCAACGTAATGCTCGAAACCCTGGTGCCCGACTACCGTGGGCGCATGGACGTGGCGCTGGAAATCACCGCCGCCGAGCCGCCGGATGTGTTCAACCACAACCTGGAAACCGTGCCGCGCCTGTACAAGGCCGCGCGTCCGGGGTCGGATTACCAGTGGTCGCTGACCCTGCTGCAGAAATTCAAGCAAATGATGCCGCACATCCCGACCAAGTCCGGCCTTATGCTGGGCCTGGGCGAAACCGACGAAGAAGTCATCGAAGTCATGAAGCGCATGCGTGAGCATGACATCGACATGCTGACCCTGGGCCAATACCTGCAACCGTCCCGCAGCCACTTGCCGGTGCAGCGCTTCGTGCACCCGGACACCTTCGCCTGGTTCGCCGAGGAAGGTTACAAGATGGGCTTCAAGAACGTCGCATCGGGCCCGCTGGTACGGTCTTCGTACCACGCCGATGAACAGGCCAAGCTGGTCAAGGCGAGCCTGGTATCCTGATAAAGAGTTTCGTAATAAAGAGTTGCTAATAGAGATCTGCCCGCCACCGCAGATCCAATGTGGGAGGGGGCTTGCCCCCGATTGCGGTGTGTCAGTCCCTTGAGTATTGGCTGTCACGCCGCCATCGGGGGCAAGCCCCCTCCCACATTTCGTTATGCGTCATATCAGGGAGAATTGTGCATGACTACCGCCGTACCTGCATTGCGCCTCGAAGGCACCATCGGCCTGATCGCCCCGGCCGGCCCTGCTGCGCTGGACGTCGAAAAAGCCGGGCAATGGATGCGCACCCGTGGCTATGAACTGCGAATTTTCCCCGGTGTGTATGAACGCGACGGCTACCTGGCCGGCAGCGATCAAGTGCGCCTGCGCGACCTTCACGCCGCCTTCGCCGACCCCGAAATCGATGCCATCTTCTGCCTGCGCGGCGGCTACGGTACGCCACGTCTGCTCGACGCGCTGGACTTCGACCTGCTGCGCGCCAACCCCAAGCCCTTCGTCGGCTACAGCGACATCACCGCCTTGCACCTGGCGATCAACCGCTACGCCGGCTTCGTCACTTTCCACGGGCCGATGCTCAATGCCGACCTGCTCGGCGGCAAGCAACCACCTACCGAGTCATCGCTGTTCAGCCTGTTACGTGGCCAATTGGGCGCCGGCAGTGTGCTCACGCACCCGGTGGCCTACCCCTTGACCACGATCGAGCCAGGCATCGCCTGCGGGCGCTTGCTGGGCGGTAACTTGTCGATGATCGCGGCGGTGATGGGCACCGCTTATGAAATTGACGCTGAAGGCATCATCCTGTTTATCGAGGACGTCAACGAGCCGCTCTATCGCATCGACCGCTTGCTGACGCACCTGCGCCTGGCGGGCAAACTCGACCAGGTTGCGGGGGTGTTGGTGGGGGATGTGTCGGGTGTGGATAACGGGGCGCTGGAGCGGCTGTTGAAACAGACCTTCGAACCGCTGTGCATTCCGGTGCTGGCTGGCTGGCGCAGTGGGCATTGCGATCCGAACCTGACGCTGCCGATGGGCGCGTTGGTGCGGTTGGATGCGGGGCAGCAGCGGGTGGTGCTGGAGCAGGACGTAGTCTGTAAATAGGGGTCGCCTGCCAGACCCTATCGGGGGCAAGCCCCCTCCCACACCTGGAATGCATTTCAAAATGTGGGAGGGGGCTTGCCCCCGATGGCACCAGTCGCCATAAGCCAATCTATTGGCCCTGCAGCGCCTCCAGCAACTTCACCGTCGGATACCCATCCGCCGGCCAGCCCAGTGCTTGCTGCGCCGCCCGAATCGCCTTGCGCGTGTTGGCGCCGATGATCCCGTCGGCGTTGCCCGCGTCATAACCTTTGGCGCTGAGCGCCGTCTGCAGGTCGATACGCTGCGAGCGGCTCAGGGGCAGCTCATCCTTTGGCCAGCTCCCGCGAATCACCCCACCGCCACCAAAACGCTCCGACAGCAGGCCAACAGCCAGTGCATAGGACGACGAATTGTTGTATTTCAGGATCGCACGGAAGTTATCCAGCACCAGGAACGCCGGGCCACGGTAGCCGGCCGGCAGCAGCAGGGCGGCGGACAGTTGCTCGACGTTGGCCGGCAGGCTCGCGCCGGGCGGCAGTTGGATACCCAGTTTCAGCCATTCGGCGACGGTCTTGCGAATGCCACCATCGGCCAGGGAATAGTCGAAGCCCGATGGCAATTGCTGCACCTCAACGCCCCACGGCTGGCCTTTCTGCCAACCGGAGCTTTGCAGGTAATGGGCAGTGGAGGCGAGGGCGTCACCCGGGCTGTTCCAGATATCGCGGCGACCGTCACCGTCAAAATCCACCGCGTGGGTGTTGTAGGTGGTGGGGATGAATTGGGTCTGGCCCATCGCGCCGGCCCAGGAGCCTTTCATCTGGTCGGCCGGGATATCGCCGTGCTGGATGATCTGCAGCGCCGCCAGCAGTTGTGCCTGGGCAAACGCCGGGCGGCGGCCTTCATAGGCCAGGGTCGCGAGCGAGCGGATCACCGAGTTATTGCCCTGGAACTGGCCGAAGTTGCTTTCCATGCCCCACACCGAGACCAGTGCCTGGCGATCAACGCCGTAACGCTCCTCGATGCGCTGCAGGATATCGGCGTACTTGACCAGCAACGCCTGGCCGTTGCGCACGCGCAGCGGCGACAGCGCGCCATCGATGTATTCCCACACCGGACGGGAAAACTCCGGCTGGCTGCGGTCGGCGCGAATCACGGCCATGTCCGGGCTGACGCCGGCGAAGGCGTTATCGAAGACTTCGGCGCTGATCCCGGCTTGCAGGGCCTGTGCACGGAACCCGGCCTGCCATTCGGCGAAGGTCTGGGTCGGTTGGATGTCCAGGTTATCCACTGCCAACGGCGCCACGACGGCAGGCGCGATGGCCGGTGCGGTCTTGAGCGGGGGCAGGGGTTGAGCGTCCGCGGCGGTGGGTTTTTCCGCGCAGGCGACAAGCAGAATGAGGCTGGAGGCAGCAATCAACTGGCGAAGGTGCCAGCGACGGGAAAGACTAGAGGGCATGCACAGGTCCAGGGGGTTACAAATCAAGTGCAGACCTTATCATGCCAGAGGGGCGCTTGCCTTCAGGCAGCCAGAAAGTAAGAAGCCTCCCAGCTGTTAGACTGGAAGGCTTCGCGGCGGTAGCTGCCTTTGCCCTTGCCGGCGCGTTCCTGACGGCTGCGGAACAGTGGCTGGGCGATGATGGATTTGGCCTTGTTCGGGCCATGCTTGGATGGCTTTTTGCTCATGATGGATTCTCTCGCTTGGGTGTGGAATGGAGCGGAGCAAATCATCTGCCGAAGTGGCCCGGCTGTAAAGCCCGGCGACAACCCCTGTAGGAGCGAGCTTGCTCGCGAAAAACTCACAGGCGCCGCGTTCATTCAGGAAATACGCGTTATCGTTGACGTTTTTCGCGAGCAAGCTCGCTCCTACATTGGATTCAGGGTGTTTTTGGAAGCAGGGTTATTCGGCTGGCAGGGTGAGGCGCTGGCCGGCCATCAACAGCGACAAACGGCTCAGGCTCATCCACGGCGAACCGGCCGCCTGGCCCTTGATCTGTGCGTCGATGCGCTGTGCTTCGAGCAGCAGTTGCGCCCAGCGTTGCGCCGAGTGCCGTTGCAGGGCCTTGCTCATCAGGGGCTTGCGCTTGTCCCACACCGGCGGCCTGGCCTGGCTGAAGCATTTGTCCAGCGGAATGCCCTGGCTGTACTGCAAGGCAATGTCGGCCAGTACCCGCAGCTCCCGGGCCAGGGCCCAGAGAATCACCGGAGGCTCCACGCCCTCGCCACGCAGCCCTTCGAGCATGCGCAGGGCGTGAGCGGGTTCGCCGTTGAGGATCGCGTCCACCAGCCCGAATACATCAAAGCGCGCACTGTCAGCCACCGCGCCCTGCACGGTTTCGACAGTGATCTGCCCCTCTTCGGCCATCAGCTTGAGCTTTTCGATTTCCTGGGCGGCGGCAAGCAGGTTGCCTTCGACCCTGGCGGCGATCAGCTCGACGGCCTCTTGCGTGGCCGACAGCCCCGACTGTGACAGGCGTTGGCGAATCCACTGCGGCAGCTGGCTGCTGTCCACCGGCCAGATCTGAATGAACTGGGTCTGCGGGCCTTCCACCAGGGCCTTGCCCCATTTGGTTTTCTGCGCACTGCCATCCAGCTTGGGCAGGCTGATCAGCAACACCGTGTCTTCAGCAGGTCTCGAGCAATACTCGATCAACGCTGCCGCGCCTTTATCGCCCGGCTTGCCCGAAGGCAGGCGCAGTTCCAAAAGACGTTTTTCGGCAAACAACGACATGCTCGCGCCGGCTTGCAGCAATGTTCCCCAGTCGAAACTGGCGTCGGCACTGAATACCTGGCGCTCATCGAAACCTTGCTGGCGCGCCGCCGAGCGAATGGCGTCGGCCGCTTCCTGGCACAGCAGTGGATCATCGCCGCTGACGATATAGACAGGCGCGAGGCCACCTTGCAGGTGTTTGGCGAGTTGGGCGGGGGCAAGTTTCATAGGCAGGGCGAACGGGGCGCCAGGAGCGCCCCGTTTGGCTTACTCGACAGGGACTTCAACAGGCGACTGTTTCGGCGTGTTGTCTTCGTACTCTTGCGCCGCCTTCAGGGCATCGGCGTCAGCCTTGGCCTTGTTGTCGGCGATTTGCTGCAACTCGGCGAGTTTTTCCGGGTTGAGCAGTTGCAGGCGAGTCATCATGCGCTGAACCAGGTCACGACGCATTTCCTTGCGCGCCTGAAGGATCTCGGAGTCCGAACCCACCAGGTTGTTGCCGTCGTGGCTCACGACTTTCTGGACCTGGATCTTGTCGCCCATCAGCGGCAAGTTATCGCGGCCCTGTACTTCGAAGCTGACGGTGGTGGCCAACTCGATGTCGGAGGCGCGGCCGGCACTGGCGTAGCTGATGTTGCGCTGGGTTTCGCGCTCATCGACCAGGTTCAGCTTGTAGGTGGCGCCGCTATAGACGTGCACGCCGCTGTTTTCCAGGCTCTGGCGCAGTTGCGTCACGGTTTCGCCGTAGGCGTTACGTGCGCTGACGTCGAGTTCCTTGAGCGACAATTCATTGGTGCCGGTGCCGCGCAGCTGGAAGCCGCAAGCGCTCAAAAGAACGGCCAGGCCCATTACCAGCAGATTGCGTTTGATCATGTTGTTGCTCCCCTTGAAACCAGGCGGGCCGTATCGAGGCCCTGAAGGTTTAGTTCGGCGCAGGGCTTGAGCCCTGCGCCCGATCCGATTTAGCTGGCGACGATATTGACCAGTTTTCCAGGCACTACGATCACTTTGCGGATCGTCAGGCCTTCGGTAAAGCGCAGCACGTTCTCGTTGCAGCGTGCAGCCGCTTCGACTTCTTCACGGCTGGCGCTGGCCGGCATGTCGATCTGGCCGCGCAGTTTGCCATTGACCTGGATCACCAGTTGCAGCGTGTCCTGTACCAGCGCGCTGTCATCCTGCACCGGCCAGCGGGCGTCGATGACGGCACCGCTGTGGCCCAGGCGGCTCCACAGTTCGTGGCTGATGTGCGGCGTGATCGGCGCCAGCAGCAGGGTAACCGTTTCCAGGCCTTCCTGGATCAATGCGCGATCCTGTTCCGTGGCCTGCGGGGCTTTTTCCAGCACGTTCATCAGCGTCATCACTTGGGCGATGGCGGTGTTGAACTTGTGGTTCTGCCCTACGTCCTGGCTGGCCTGGCGGATAGCCAGGTGGGTGCTGCGACGAATGGCTTTCTGTTCATCATTCAAGGACGCGACGTCCAGCTTGCCCGGCAAGCCCTGGCTGACGTGGGCATGGGCCAGGCGCCAGACGCGCTTGAGGAAGCGGTGCGAGCCTTCGACGCCGGAGTCGGACCATTCGGCGCTCATGTCGGGCGGCGAGGCGAACATCATGAACAGGCGGCAGGTGTCGGCGCCGAACTGATCGATCATCGATTGCGGATCGACGCCGTTGTTCTTCGACTTGGCCATCTTCTCGGTGCCGCCGATTTCCACCGGCAGGCCGTCGGATTTGAGCTTGGCGCTGATGACCTTGGCCTTGCTGTCACGCTCGAGCTCGACGTCCGCCGGGTTGAACCAGGTGTAGGCGCCATTGGCTTCGCGGCGGTAGTAGGTCTCGGCGATGACCATGCCTTGGGTCAGCAGGTTCTTGAACGGCTCGTCGGAGCTGACCAGGCCTTCGTCGCGCATCAGCTTGTGGAAGAAGCGCGCGTACAGCAGGTGCAGGATGGCGTGTTCGATACCGCCGATGTACTGGTCCACCGGCAACCAGTGGTCGGCTGCGGATTTTTCTACCAGGCCACCTTCATAGTGCGGCGAGGCGTAGCGGGCGTAGTACCACGAGGACTCCACGAAGGTGTCCATGGTGTCGGTTTCACGCTTGGCAGGCTGGCCGCATTTGGGGCAGCTGCATTCGTAGAACTCGGGCATGCGCGCCAGTGGCGAACCGGCGCCGTCCGGTACGACGTCTTCGGGCAGGACCACCGGCAGTTGCTCTTCTGGTACCGGCACGTCGCCACAGCTTTCGCAGTGGATGATCGGGATCGGGCAGCCCCAGTAGCGTTGACGGCTGATGCCCCAGTCGCGCAGGCGGAACTGGGTGCGCGAGGCGCCGAGATTTTTCTTGATCAGGGCAACTTCGATGGCGTCGAAAGCGCCCTGGAAGTCCAGGCCGTCGAACTCGCCGGAGTTGATCAGCTCGCCGTGCTCGCCATAGGCGTCCTGCCACGGGGCCGGGCTGGTGTCGCCCGCGCTGGTGCGCACCACCGACTTGATCGGCAGGTCGTACTTGGTGGCGAATTCGAAATCGCGCTCGTCGTGAGCCGGGACTGCCATCACAGCGCCATCGCCGTAATGCATCAGCACATAGTTGGCGACCCAGACCGGCAATTTCTCGCCCGTCAACGGGTGCTCGACGAACAGCCCGGTCGGCAGGCCTTTTTTCTCCTGGGTGGCGACGTCGGCTTCGGCCACGCTGCCGCCCTTGCATTCGGCGATGAACGCCTGCAGCTCAGGGTTGTTCTGTGCGGCCTGGGTGGCCAACGGGTGTTCGGCGGCCACGGCGACATAGGTCGCGCCCATCAGGGTGTCCGGACGGGTGGTGAAGACTTTGAGTGCGCCCGCTGCGCCGATCGAGTCGACGTTGTACGGGAACTGCACTTCCATGCCCTTGGATTTGCCGATCCAGTTGCGCTGCATGGTCTTGACCTGTTCAGGCCAGCCCGGCAAATCGTCGAGGCTCGACAAGAGTTCGTCCGCGTAGGCGGTGATCTTGAAGTAGTACATCGGGATTTCGCGTTTTTCGATCAGCGCGCCGGAACGCCAGCCGCGGCCGTCGATCACCTGTTCGTTGGCCAGTACGGTCTGGTCAATCGGATCCCAGTTCACGGTGCCGCTTTTTTTGTAGATCACGCCTTTTTCGAACAGGCGAGTGAACAGCCATTGTTCCCAGCGGTAGTAATCCGGCTTGCAGGTGGTCACTTCACGGGACCAGTCCACCGCCAGGCCCAGGCTGCGCAGCTGGGTCTTCATGTAGGCGATGTTTTCGTAGGTCCACTTGGCGGGCGCCACGTTGTTTTTCATCGCGGCGTTTTCCGCCGGCATGCCGAAAGCGTCCCAACCCATGGGTTGCAGAACGTTCTTGCCGAGCATGCGCTGGTAGCGGGAAATCACGTCGCCGATGGTGTAGTTACGCACGTGCCCCATGTGTAGCTTGCCGCTGGGGTAAGGGAACATCGATAGGCAATAGAACGTCTCCTTGCCTGGCTGTTCGCTGACTTCAAAGGACTTTTGCTCGTCCCAGAAGGTTTGTGCGGCATTTTCTATTTCACGGGGCTGATATTGTTCGTGCATGGCTACTTTTGAACTGGATAGGGGTGGCCTAATCCTCTTCGGTGCAACGTTCAGGTTGATCGACACCGGAAAGCGGCGCGTCCGTGCCCAAACCCTGCGGGAAGTGGAGTTACAGGAAGCGCCGTAGCATACATGACCCCACTCTATCGAGGGAAACCCTGATTGCGCAGGCCAGGCCGTCTGTCGCGGCACCGGGCAGGTGCAGCCACGGGGGCTACGCTGTTTATTGGGGAGCAAGTATTTCTTCAATGAGGTGAGGGGATGGCTGAATCGCAGCGAACTTTGACGAAACCGCAGTTATACGAAGGACTGATCGACCGTTTGGGTCGGGCATTGGATGCCGCAAGAACCGCAGGCCGATTGTGTGATGAACGGCCTCTGGAACTGGAGTTGCGAGGCTTGAGCCAGGCAGAGCTTGAACTGATCAAGCGCTATCTGGAATTGCACCACCAGCGCGCCGCTCATGGGCCGGCATCCCCGCCGGTCCCCGAGTCGCCTCGTTCGGCCAAGGTAGTGTGGCTGAAGGATCTGGCGGCCGGTCGCAGCCCGGAAAATGTCCGGTCGATACGGTGCAAGTGACCCCGCGTTATCCGTTGATGTTTACAAAATATGCTCGTAAGGATTGTTGCTGAACCTCGATGCATCTAGGCTTCGGGCATCTTTGGAGATGCCCGATGCCTTTTCGTTATTTCATTAAACAATTGTTGTTGCCGCCCGGTATTTTCCTGCTGTTGCTGGCACTTGCCTGGTGGTTTCGCCGCAGTCGTCCGCGCCTGGCCGGGTGTTGTTTTGCCTTGGGATTGGGCGGGATGTGGTTGATCAGCCTGCCGGTGATGGTGCAGTGGGGCGCACGCGCCCTGGAGACAGCACCGCCTCTGGCCCGCGAGGACTGGGCAAACCTGGCCCAGCGTGCCGACGCGATTGTGGTGCTGGGCTCCGGTCGTGAGCGCGGCGACATTGCGTGGGGCTCCGACCAGCCCACCGGCATCGGTTTGGAGCGTGAACGTTACGCGGCGCGTCTGGCCAAGGCGTCCGGGTTACCGGTGCTGACCAGCGGCGGCCTGCACTACGGCACGCCGCCCAGCGAGGCAGAGCTGATGGCGGTGTCGATGCAGGATGACTTCGGCGTCACGGTACGCTGGAAGGAAGAGCGCAGCCGCACCACTTGGGAAAATGCGCAGATGAGCGCCGAGATACTGTTACCCCAAGGCATCAAGCGCGTGGTGGTGGTGACCCAGGCCTGGCACATGCCGCGTTCGGTGTGGAGTTTTGAGAAGGCCGGCTTCACTGTGGTGCCCGGGCCAGTGGGGTTTCTGGGCGTGGATCACGGTCGGCCGCTCGGCGGGTGGATGCCGGAGGTCAAGTCGGTGTGGCAGAGCGGGCAGTTGATCAATGAGGCGGTGGGGCAGGTGGGGTATAGGTTGTTCTACAGGTAACACCGCAGGACAAATGTGGGAGGGGGCTTGCCCCCGATTGCAGTGTGTCAGTATCAAATGTACTGACTGACACTCTGCCATCGGGGGCAAGCCCCCTCCCACATTGTTTTGTGTTTGCTCAATCAGACGGTTTTAGCCATTCGAGCGGCCAGCAGTGCCCAGCCGAACAGCAGCAGGCACACGATGATCAGCGGCCACGAGCGCCATTGCAGGTACGGCGTCAGGTTGTGCATCGGCACCACGTCGCCATAGAGAATGCCGCGCTCGAACTGCGGGATCTGCGCGGTGATCTGCCCAAACGGGTTGATCAGGCCGGTCACGCCGTTGTTGGTGGCGCGGATCATCCAGCGTCCGGCTTCAAGCGCACGCATCTGCGCCATCTGCAGATGCTGCAGCGGGCCGATCGAGCGGCCGAACCAGGTGTCGTTGCTGATCGTCAGCAGCAGGTCGCTCTGGGCCGACAGGCCGGCGGCGAACTCCGGGTACACCACTTCATAACAGATGAACGGCGCAATCTGATAACCCTTGGCCTGGAGCATGGGCTGGTCGGAAGGGCCGCGGGCGAAGTCCGACATCGGCAAATCGAAGAAGGCGATCAGCCCGCGCAGCATATCCTGCAGCGGCACGTACTCACCGAACGGCACCAGCTTCTGCTTGAGGTAGGTGCCTTCACCTTCGCCGACCACGGTGATGCCATTGAAGTAGCGCTTCTCGTGGCGCACTTCCTCGCGAATCGGTACGCCGGTGATCAGTGCGGTATTACGCTCGGCGGCGAACTTGCCCATCATGCCCAGGTAACCTTCGACCGACTCCTTGAGTACCGGTACGGCGGTTTCCGGCCACACCAGCAGGTCGACGCGTTTGGAACTCAAACTCATGTCGCGGTACAGCGCCAGTTGCGCGTTAAGCTGCTCGGGGTCCCACTTCATGCTTTGTTCGACGTTGCCCTGGATCGCGGCCACGCTCAGGGGCGGGCCGGAGGGCGAGGTCCAGGCATGATGCTTGAGCGCCAGGCCGATGGCCCACGGCGCGACGAGCAGCACCAGGCCGGCCGCGATAAAGCTGTTGCGCCGGCTCGCCAGCAGGCGCGGCAGGTTGCACAGCAGGGCGGCGGTCAACGCCAGCGCGAACGAAATCAGCCACATCCCGCCTAAGGGCGCGAGGCCGGTCAGCGGGCCGTCGAGTTGACTGTAGCCCGAATACAGCCACGGAAAACCGGTGAGGAACCAGCCGCGAAAAGCTTCCTGGCCGACCCACAATGCCGCGAACGTCAGCGCATCGGCCAATGGCGCTTCATTGCGGCGCAGCCAGCGCGCCCACAGCCAGGCGGGCAGGGCGAAGAACCAGGCGATGGCGGCGGTGAACAGCAGCATCAGGAACCCCGCCAGCAGCACCGAAGCGCCGCCGAAGTGGTGGATGCTGTAGTAGATCCAGCTGGTGCCGGCGCCAAACAGGCCGAAACCGAAACACCAGCCGCGGCCCAGGGCCTGGCGGGGTGTGAGTTCACGCAGGCCGATATAGAACAGACCGGCCGCCACCAGCGCCAGCGGCCAGATATCGAACGGCGCCAGCGCCAGGGTAGTGATGGCGCCGGCCACCACGGCCAGCAGGTTACCGGGCCAGCCGGGTGCGATCAGACGGCGCATTTCAGTCCTTAACCCTCAACGGGCGATAGGGGTCAAACGGATCAGGTGGATACGACGGCTGTCCGCGTTCAGGATGCGGAACCGATACGCGCCGATCTCGGTGGTTTCGTTACGCTTGGGCAGGTGCCCGAATGCACTCATCACCAGGCCGCCGACGGTGTCGAATTCATCGTCGGAAAACTCGCTGTCGAAGAACTCGTTGAAGTTCTCGATGGGCGTCAAGGCCTTGATCAGGAAGTCACCGCTGGGCAGTGGCTTGATGTAGCTGTCTTCTTCGACGTCGTGCTCGTCTTCGATGTCGCCGACGATCTGCTCCAGTACGTCTTCGATGGTCACCAGGCCAGCCACGCCGCCGTATTCGTCGATCACAATGGCCATGTGATTGTGGTTGGCGCGAAACTCACGCAGCAGCACGTTCAGGCGCTTGGATTCAGGCACGAAGGTGGCCGGGCGCAGCAGGTCCTTGATGTTGAAGTTGTCGCCGTTCTCCTTGAGGATCAGCGGCAACAGGTCCTTGGCCAGCAGGACGCCCATGACGTCGTCATGGCTTTCGCCGATCACCGGGTAGCGCGAGTGCGCCGAGTCGATCACGGCCGGGAGGAATTCCCGTGGGGTCTGGGTCGCCTTGATGCTGATCATCTGCGAGCGCGGCACCATGATGTCGCGTACTTGCAGGTCAGCCACCTGGATGGCGCCTTCGACGATGGCCAGCGCTTCGCTGTCCAGCAACTTGTTCTGGTGGGCCTCGCGCAGCAGCTCCAGCAGCTCCTGGCGGTTTTTCGGCTCGTGGGCAAAAGCCTGGGTCAGTTTACCCAGCCATGACTTTTGCCCGTTGCTCGATCGGTCTTCGCTCATAGCGATTACTCTAAATCCTTTGATATGACAGTTGAGTGTTGATCAGTTTTCGTCGTCTGCGTAGGGGTCGCGATGCCCCAATTCAGCAAGCAACGTTCGTTCCAGTGCTTCCATTTCCTCGGCTTCGTCATCGTCTATATGGTCGTAACCCAAGAGATGCAAGCAGCCGTGGATGACTAGATGGGCCCAGTGGGCCTCAAGTTCCTTGCCTTGTTCGCGCGCTTCGCGTTCCACCACTTCCACGCAGATCACCAGATCGCCCAGCAGCGGGATATCCAGTAATTCGTCGGGTACGTCGGCGGGGAAGGACAGCACGTTGGTCGCGTAGTCTTTCTGGCGCCAGGTGTGGTTCAGCTCGCGGCCTTCGGGCTCATCCACCAGACGAATGGTCAGTTCCGAGTCGGCAGTGCGCTGGCGCAGGGCCAGGGCGCACCATTGACGAAACTGTGCTTCGCCGGGGGCGGGCGCTTCGGTGGCCCGCTGCAGGTCAAGCTCAAGCATCGCGGCGCGTGTCCTGGGCCGGTGCGTCGTCCTTGTGGTCGAAACGCTCATAGGCTTCTACGATGCGCTGCACCAGCGGGTGACGGACCACGTCCTTGGGCATGAAGTGCGTGAAGCTGATACCCGGTACGTCCTTGAGCACCTCGATTACCTGCGCCAGCCCGGACTTGGTGCCCTTGGGCAGGTCGACCTGGGTGACGTCACCGGTAATCACGGCCGTGGAGCCGAAACCGATACGGGTGAGGAACATCTTCATTTGCTCGACCGTGGTGTTCTGGCTTTCGTCGAGAATGATGAAGCTGTTGTTCAAGGTGCGACCGCGCATGTAGGCCAGCGGGGCGATTTCGATCACCTGGCGCTCGATCAGCTTGGCGACGTATTCAAAACCGAGCATCTCGTACAGCGCGTCGTAGAGCGGGCGCAGGTACGGGTCGATCTTCTGGGCCAGGTCGCCGGGCAGGAAGCCGAGTTTTTCACCCGCCTCGACCGCCGGGCGCACCAGCAGGATGCGGCGAACCTGTTCGCGCTCCAGGGCATCCACCGCACAGGCCACGGCCAGGTAGGTCTTGCCGGTACCGGCCGGGCCGATGCCGAAGTTGATGTCGTTGCCGAGGATTTCCTTGACGTACTTCTGCTGATTCAAGCCGCGCGGGCGAATCATGCCTTTTTTGGTACGCAGGGCCACGCTGGCTTCGGCCACAGGATTGTTGGCCAGGTCTTCCACGGCGGATTCCTGCAGGTACAGGTGCACCGTTTCCGGCGACAGCTCACTGCCCTTGGTTTCGCGGTAGAGGCGCCGCAGCAGGTTTTCCGCAGACGTGGTGTGTTGGGGTTCACCAATAAGCTCGAACTGATTGCCGCGGTTGCGGATCTCGATGCTCAGGCGTTGTTCGATCAGGCGCAGGTGCTCGTCGAACTGTCCGCACAGGTTGGCGAAACGGCGAGCCTCAAACGGCTCGAGGAGAAAACGATGGGGTTCTACTGTAGGTGCGTTCAAGGTCGCTTTTAGCCGCCCTTTGGCTGTTGAGGTGAAACAGAGAATAACGCCAGTGGCGCGGGTACGAAAGCACTTACGTCATCGGAATGTTGCATGGATCCAATGTGGGAGGGGGCGTGCCCCCGATGGCGGAGTGTCAGCCGACACATTTGCTACTCAGACACCTCAATCGGGGGCAAGCCCCTCCCACATTAGTTCTGCACTTGCCTTGGCTGCCGGGGGCGTCAGTTGATCAACGAGCCGCGCAGCGAGTGCGGTTGCGCCGCATCGATGTGTACGTCGGCAAACTGGCCGATCAGGGTCGGGTTGTCGCAGCGGAAGTTGACGATGCGGTTGTTCTCGGTACGGCCCTGCAATTCGCCCGGGTCCTTCTTCGAGTAGTCGGTCACCAGGATGCGCTGGATCGAACCGACCATTTGTCGGCTGATCTCGAAACCCTGCTGATTCAGGCGATGTTGCAGCGCATTCAAGCGTTCTTTTTTCAACGCTTCCGGGGTTTCGTCCGGCAGGTCGGCCGCTGGGGTGCCCGGGCGCTGGCTGTAGACGAACGAGTAGGAGAAGTCGAAACCGACGTCCTCGATCAGCTTCATGGTCTGCTCGAAGTCTTTCTCGGTTTCGCCGGGGAAACCGACGATAAAGTCCGAGCTGATGCAGATGCCCGGCACTGCGGCGCGCAATTTACGCAGCTTGGATTTGTACTCCAGGGCCGTGTGGTTGCGTTTCATGGCCGACAGGATGCGGTCCGAGCCCGACTGCACCGGCAGGTGCAGGTGTTTGACCAGCTCCGGCACGTCGGCGTGGGCCTGGATCAGGCTGTCGGAAAACTCCAGCGGGTGCGACGTGGTGTAGCGGATGCGCTCGATGCCATCGACGGCGGCGACTACGCGGATCAACTCCGCCAGGTCAGCCAGGCGCCCATCGTCGGTCTGGCCACGGTAACCGTTGACGTTCTGGCCCAGCAGGGTGACTTCACGCACGCCGTTTTCGGCCAAGTGGATGATTTCCGACAGCACATCGTCAAACGGCCGGCTGACTTCTTCGCCACGGGTGTAGGGCACTACACAGAAGGTGCAGTACTTGCTGCAGCCTTCCATCACCGACACATAGGCACTTGGCCCGTCGATGCGCGGCTCGGGCAAATGGTCGAATTTTTCGATTTCAGGGAACGACACGTCCACTTGCGGCAACTTGGTGATGCGCGCGGCGTCGATCATTTCCGGCAGGCGGTGCAGGGTTTGCGGGCCGAAGACCACGTCGACATAGGGCGCGCGGTCGCGGATCGCGGCGCCTTCCTGGCTGGCCACGCAACCGCCGACGGCGATCACCATGTCCGGGTTGGCCAGCTTCAATTCGCGCCAGCGGCCCAGCTGCGAGTACACACGGTCCTGAGCCCGCTCGCGGATCGAGCAGGTATTGAGCAGGATCACGTCGGCATCTTCGGCGCGGGCGGTGACTTCCAGGGCCTGGTGTTCGCCCAGCAGATCGACCATGCGCGAGCTGTCGTACTCGTTCATCTGGCAACCGTGGGTTTCGATGTAAAGCTTCTTGGCCATGGGGATCGTCAACTGGTGGTAAAGAACCGCGCATTATAGGGGGCATGCCCATTGGTTCCTAGCGCTGTGCATCGGGTGCCATGCTATAGTTCTCGCCCTCTTTTATATCCGCGATGTGTTGCTCGCCCGCCATGACCAAACGTGAAGCTCCAATCTACAAGGTGATTTTCCTCAACCAGGGCCAGGTGTTCGAAATGTACGCCAAGCAGATCTATCAAAGTGATCTGTGGGGCTTCCTGGAGGTGGAAGAGTTCGTCTTTGGCGAGCGTACCCAATTGGTCGTCGACCCGGGCGAAGAAAAGCTCAAGGCCCAGTTCGAAGGCGTGGTGCGCAGCTTTGTGCCGATGCATTCGATCGTGCGCATCGATGAAGTCGAGCGCCTGGGTACGCCGAAGATCAGCGAGGCGCGGGGCGTGAGCAATGTCATGCCGTTCCCGATGCCGATGCCGGAGAAGTGACCCTCAATTAATTTGTAGGGCGTTTCCGAAATTGCCCTCTTGTGGATAGACATTTTGTTTGAAAGATAGCAAATTTTGTTTATTCGGAGAGGGCGCCATGAATCTATTAATAATAAGAAAACCTTTAAATAAACCTCGAAGTTTCCCCGTTTCAATTCCCTTGAATCACGCCATTCAATAGCCCCGAGTTTTATCACGCCGTCATTAACGAACCTTACTGTTCGGGAGTAGCCCTGTGCGCGATCCTCGCTATGACATTCTGTTTGAGCCGGTACAAATAGGCCCGGTTCGCACCCGTAATCGCTTTTACCAAGTTCCCCACTGCAATGGCATGGGCCATGTGCACCCGTCGGCCATGGCTCGCATGCGCGGGATTAAGGCCGAGGGCGGCTGGGGGGTGGTGTGCACTGAAGAGTGTGAAATCAGCCCGCTGAGCGAGTTCTCGCCTTATATCGAGGCGCGGTTATGGGATGAACGCGACATCCCGGCCCTGGCGAAAATGTGTGAGGCGGTGCACCAGCACGGTTCGTTGGCCGGCGTCGAGCTGGCGTTCAACGGTTACTCCGCGCCTAACCGCTACAGCCGCGAAATTCCCTGGGCGCCGTCCAATACGCCAGTACGCAGTTATGACCCGGTGCAGGCCCGGGCCATGAGTCGTGCCGATATCCAGCAGTTGCGGGCCTTGCATCGGGCGGCCGCCCTGCGCGCGCGGGAGGCCGGCTTTGACATCATTTATGTGTATGCCGGGCACGACCTGAGCGTCCCGTTCCATTTCCTCACGCCGCGTAACAACCGGCGCACGGATGAGTACGGCGGAGTGCTGGAAAATCGCGTGCGACTGCTGCGCGAACTGATTGAGGACACCCGCGATGCAGTGGGCGACCGCTGTGCCGTGGCGGTCCGCCTGGCGGTGGATGAGCAGATGGCCGGCGGCCTCAGTCGCGAGGGCGAAGGCGCCGAGGTGTTCTCGATGCTGGCAGACCTGCCGGACCTGTGGGACATCAATGTCGCCGACTGGTCGAACGACAGCGTGACCGCGCGCTTTGCCGGCGAAGGCTATCAGGAGGCTTTCCTGGTGGGGCTCAAGGCGCTGACCCGCAAGCCGGTGGTCGGCGTTGGGCGCTTTACTTCGCCGGACACCATGGTGTCCCTGGTACGCCGTGGCGTGCTCGACCTGATTGGAGCGGCCCGGCCTTCGATTGCCGATCCGTTCCTGCCGAAGAAGATTGAAACAGGGCGCGTCGAGGAAATTCGCGAATGTATCGGCTGCAATGTGTGCGTCAGCGGCGACCACACCAGTACGCCGTTACGGTGCACGCAGAACCCGACCATGGGCGAGGAGTGGCGGCGTGGCTGGCATCCCGAGTCGGTCGACCGTGCGCACC
>NZ_CVTO01000124.1:2772-12165 GCF_900004715.1 Pseudomonas sp. 24 E 13 | reverse complement strand
AGGGTCTCGTCGGCGAGGGGCACGCCGTGCTTGTCGATGGCAGCGCCGCCGATCACGTCGTGGCTCAGCGCGAAGCCCAGGTTGTATTTGGCGTTGGCCAATTCCAGCACTTTGACTGCTTCGGCCATGATTTCCGGGCCAATACCGTCGCCAGGGAGAATCAGAATCTGCTTGCTCATGGGTTCCTCATTTCATCGAGCGACCTGCCCAGGGGCCGGTCGGGAAAAATCAATCAGCGTTGGGCGAAAACCACCAGCACGTCGGTGCTGAAGGTGCCGTCGGCCTGAATGTCGTAGTAATCGCGCACTTCCTGGCCCATCGCCTGTTGCAGCTCAAGGATGGCCGAACGCAGCACCTCTGGCGTGCGCATACGCTCGACCCACGAGGTGTACTCCAGGCGCAGGCGTTGACGCAGGCTGTTACGCACATGCAGACCGGACTCGCTGAGTTGCTGCATCCACTCGGCAGCGGCGTAATCACGCACATGGCTGGTATCGCGCAGCACTTCGACGGTTTGCAGGTAAGTGTCCAGCAACGGGCTGCCGGGTGACAACACATCCACGAACGCCGCCACGCCGCCCGGCTTGAGCACCCGACGCACTTCGCGCAGGGCCAGGCCGAGGTCGCTCCAGTGGTGGGCCGAATAACGGCTGAACACGAAGTCGAACTCGCCATCGGCGAACGGCAGGCGCTCGGCGGCGCCGTTTACGGTGCTGATATTGGTGAAACCGCGATCTTGCGCAGCGGCGGCCACCACATCGAGCATCTGTTGGGACAAGTCGTAGGCCACCACTTCTTTAACCAGCGGCGCGACATGGAAACTGACATGGCCGGCGCCGCACCCCAGGTCCAGCAGTCGCGCACTGCCCTGCCCGGCCAGTTCGGCCTGGAGCAGCGCGAATTCGGTGCCCTGGGCGTGAACGGCGCTGCTCAGGTAGGCGGCGGCCTGTTCGCCGAATTGCTTTTGCACGACGTGGGTGTGGGCGGTGGTGGTCATGGGGGCTTCCTCGGGTTTTGTGTGGTTAACACTGGCCTCATCGGGGGCAAGCCCCCTCCCACATTTGAATGTATTCACAGATCAAAAGGTGGGAAGGGGCTTGCCCCCGATAGCGGCGGTACTGCCTACCTCAATCGCGAAACAACCACGGCTGGCTCGCCCGGTGCTTGCTCTCAAACGCCGCAATCGCATCGCCGTCCTGCAAGGTCAGACCAATATCGTCCAGGCCATTGATCAAGCAGTGCTTGCGAAAGGCGTCCACTTCGAAGTGGTACACCTTGCCATCCGGACGGGTCACGGTCTGTGCGGCCAGGTCCACCGTCAACTGGTAGCCCACATTGGCTTCCACTTGCTCGAACAGCTCATCCACTTCGGCGTCGCTCAGGATGATCGGCAACAAGCCGTTCTTGAAGCTGTTGTTGAAGAAGATGTCCGCATAGCTCGGCGCGATAATGCTGCGAAAGCCATATTCCTCCAGGGCCCACGGCGCATGTTCACGGCTGGAGCCGCACCCGAAGTTTTCCCGGGCCAGCAGCACACTGGCGCCCTGGTAACGCTCGGCGTTGAGCACGAAGTCCTTGTTCAGCGGACGCTTGGAGTTGTCCTGGTAAGCATAGCCCACGTCCAGGTAGCGCCATTCGTCAAACAGGTTGGGGCCGAAACCGGTGCGCTTGATCGACTTCAGGAACTGCTTGGGGATGATCTGATCGGTGTCCACGTTGGCACGGTCCAACGGCGCGACTAAACCTGTGTGTTGTGTAAAAGCACGCATCGGGTATTCCTCAAATCAATTCGCGAACGTCGATGAAACGACCGTTGACGGCGGCGGCGGCAGCCATGGCCGGGCTGACCAGGTGGGTACGCCCACCGGCGCCCTGGCGACCTTCGAAGTTACGGTTGGAGGTGGACGCGCAATGCTCGCCGGACTCCAGGCGGTCCGGGTTCATTGCCAGGCACATCGAGCAGCCCGGCTCACGCCATTCGAAACCGGCTTCGAGGAAGATCTTGTCCAGGCCCTCGGCCTCGGCCTGGGCTTTGACCAGACCCGAACCGGGCACCACGATGGCTTGTTTGATGGTCGACGCCACCTTGCGGCCCTTGGCGATCACGGCAGCGGCGCGCAGGTCTTCGATACGCGAGTTGGTGCAGGAGCCGATGAATACGCGATCCAGCTGGATATCGGTAATCGCCTGATTGGCCTTCAAGCCCATGTACTTGAGGGCGCGCTCGATGGAGCCGCGCTTGACCAGATCGGCCTCCTGGGCCGGGTCCGGCACGTTTTGATCAACGGCCAACACCATTTCCGGCGACGTGCCCCAGCTGACTTGCGGCTTGATCTGCGCAGCGTCGAGTTCGACCACGGTGTCGAACACCGCGTCGGCGTCGGACACCAGGTCTTTCCAGGCTTCGACGGCGGCGTCCCAATCAGCGCCCTGCGGGGCGAATGGACGGCCCTTGACGTATTCGACGGTCTTTTCGTCCGCCGCCACCATGCCCACGCGGGCACCGGCTTCGATGGACATGTTGCAGATGGTCATGCGGCCTTCGATGGACAGGTCGCGAATGGCGCTGCCGGCGAACTCGATGGCATGGCCGTTACCGCCGGCGGTGCCGATCTTGCCGATTACCGCGAGCACAATGTCCTTGGCGGTCACACCGAACGGCAAAGTGCCTTCGACGCGCACCAGCATGTTCTTCATCTTCTTGGCGACCAGGCACTGGGTGGCGAACACATGCTCCACCTCGGAGGTGCCGATGCCATGGGCCAGGGCGCCGAACGCACCGTGGGTGGAGGTGTGCGAGTCGCCGCAGACCACGGTCATGCCCGGCAAGGTCGCGCCCTGCTCCGGGCCGATCACGTGGACGATGCCTTGACGCACGTCATTCATCTTGAATTCGGTGATGCCATATTCATCGCAGTAATCATCGAGGGTCTGCACCTGCAAGCGCGACACCGTATCGGCAATGGCGTCAATCCCGCCTTTGCGCTCCGGGGTGGTTGGCACGTTGTGGTCCGGGGTGGCGATGATGGAGTCGACGCGCCATGGCTTGCGCCCGGCCAGCCGCAGGCCTTCGAACGCTTGGGGCGAGGTCACTTCATGGATGATGTGACGGTCGATGTAGATCAGCGACGATCCATCATCGCGACGTTTCACTTCATGGGAATCCCAAAGCTTGTCGTAAAGCGTTTTGCCGGCCATCAGTCGGTCCTCATCAGCGGTGTTTCTATATGCCGGGCTTTCAATAACCCTTTGGCTTGTGAGGCTGATGGTATGGCGCTACATTAAATAACTCAAATTCATATTTTTTATGCTTTGGATTACCAACCGGAATAGCACCATGGACCTTGCCAACCTCAATGCCTTTATCGCCATCGCCGAAACCGGCAGCTTCTCCGGCGCCGGTGAACGCCTGCACCTGACCCAACCGGCCATCAGCAAACGCATTGCCGGCCTGGAGCAACAATTGAAGGTACGCCTGTTCGATCGCCTGGGCCGTGAAGTGGGCCTGACCGAAGCCGGGCGGGCCCTGCTGCCGCGTGCCTATCAGATCCTGAATGTGCTGGATGACACCCGTCGCGCCTTGACCAACCTGACCGGGGAAGTCAGCGGGCGCCTCACACTGGCTACCAGCCACCATATCGGCCTGCATCGCCTGCCGCCGGTCCTGCGCACCTTCACTCGGCAATACCCCAGCGTGGCGCTGGATATTCAATTCCTCGATTCGGAAGTGGCCTACGAAGAAATCCTCCACGGTCGCGCCGAAGTGGCGGTCATCACCCTGGCGCCCGAGCCGCACAACCTGGTGCGCGCGACACCGGTGTGGGATGACCCGCTGGATTTCGTGGTGGCCCCCGAACATAGCCTGATCAACAACGGCTCGGTCAGCCTGGCCGATATTGCCGGGCACCCTGCGGTGTTTCCCGGCGGCAACACGTTTACCCACCATATCGTCAGCCGCCTGTTCGAGGCCCAGGGCCTGACGCCGAATATCGCGATGAGCACCAACTACCTGGAAACCATCAAGATGATGGTGTCCATCGGCCTGGCCTGGAGCGTGTTGCCACGCACCATGCTGGATGATCAGGTGGCAAGTATCGCTTTGCCGGGCATACAGCTGCGTCGCCAGCTAGGCTATATCGTGCACACCGAAAGGACGCTGTCGAACGCTGCGCGGGCTTTCATGAGCCTGCTGGATGCACAGGTCGATCCGCCAGGGATACCGGCGTGAGTTTGTGCGGCCCAGGGCTTCAAGCAACCGCGCTGTCTTCCCATCGAGCCAAGGCCCTTTGAATAATGCCCAACCCCGTTGATTCCGTGCCACCGCTGCCCCGCATCCACGCCCTGGACCCACAGGAGGCGGAACAACACTGGGACAGCGCCCCGCAATTGCTGTCGGCGCTCAATGCCGCGCGACTGGGCGCGTGGTGCTGGGAAATCGACACCGGGAAAATCAGCTGGTCCCGTGGCACTCAGGCATTGTTTGGCTACGATCCGCGCCAGCCACTGCCCAATGACCTCAATTACCTGGACCTCCTGGCGCCGGAAGACCGCGCCCGGGTCGTCAGGGCATTTCATGCGGTGCTGGCCGGCGAACCGGTCGAACAGGCCATGCATCACCGCATCCAATGGCCCGATGGCAGCCTGCACTGGCTGGAAATCAACGGCAGCCTGGTGCCGGACAAAAACGGCAGGCGCCGAATGATTGGGGTGGTCCGCGAGATCACGCACCAGCGCGAGCGGGAACACGCCCTCAGCCACTCTGAAAAACGCTTCGCCACGCTCTTCCACCTGTGCCCGAACATGGTGCTGCTGACGCGCCAGGCCGACGGCCTGATCAGCGAGGCCAACCACCATTTCGAACTGCTGTTCGGCTGGCCGGTGGCGCAAGTCATTGGCCGTACCACGCTGGAGTTGGGCCTGTGGCGTCACCCGGAGCAACGCACGCATCTGGTCAAGGCGACCCAGCGCAAAGGCGAATCCATCATCATGGAAGTGCAGTTCTGCGCCAGCAACGGCCAGATCCACGATGGCACGCTCAGTGCGCAAAAGGTCGAACTGGACGGTGAGGCCTACCTGATCAGCACCTTCCTCGACACCACCGAGCGCAAAAACGCCGAGCAAGCCCTCAAGGACAGCCAGGAGCGCCTGGACCTGGCGCTGGACTCGGCACAACTGGGCACCTGGGACTGGCACATCCCTACCGGCATGCTCTACGGCTCGGCCCGTGCCGCCCAGCTCCACGGCCTGCCGAGCGAACCGTTCCACGAATCCTTCGATGCGTTTTTTGAAGGCATGTCCGATCAGGACCGCGAGGGCATGCGCCATGCCTACCGCAGCTTGCGCGAAGGCGCGGACGGCAACTACCAGTTGACCTACCGCGTACCGGCCGAGGACGGCAGCGTGCGCTATCTGGAAAGCCGCGCACGTCTGTATCGCGATGAATCCGGCAAGCCTCTGCGCATGGCCGGCACCCTGCTCGATATCACCGATCAGGTGGAACGCGAGCAGCGCCTGAGCGCGTCCGAAGAGAAATTCGCCAGCCTGTTCCAGGCCAGTCCCGACCCTATTTGCGTCACCGGCCTGGACAGTGGCGAGTTTATCGAGATCAACCCGGCGTTCACCCAGACGTTTGGCTGGACGGCCGCCGAAGTGATCGACAAGAGCGCCGAGCAGATCGGCCTGTGGGATGAATCGAGCAAGCGCCTGCAACGCATCCAGCGGGTGATTCGCGAACAATCATTGAGCAACGTCGCCATCGTGGTGCATGCCAGGAACGGCCAGAGCCTGACCTGTGTGATTTCCAGCCGCCTGGTCAAGGTCAATGAGCAGCCGTGCATCGTCACGACCCTGCGCGATATTACCCAGCAGCAACGCTCGGAGGCGGCGCTCAAGGCCAGCGAAGAGAAGTTCGCCAAGGCCTTCCATTCCAGCCCCGACGCCATTTCGATCACCGAGCGCGACACGGGTCGATACGTGGAGGTCAATGATGGGTTTTGTCGCCTGACCGGCTACCGCGCCGAAGAAGCCATTGGCCTCACCCTGTACCAGATTGGCATCTGGGCCGATGAAAACCAGCGCACCGCGCTGCTGGCCGAACTGCAGATCAAGGGGCGCATCCATCACCTTGAAATGCTTTGGCACAACAAGCGTGGCGAGGTGCTGGCGGTGGAGGTGTCGGTCGAGCCGATTACCTTGAATGAAACGCCGTGCCTGCTATTGACCGCACGTGACGTAAGCCTGTTGAAGAACGCCCAGGCGCAGATCCGCCACCTGGCCTATCACGACCCGCTGACCAACCTGCCCAACCGTGCGCTGCTGATGGACCGCCTGAGCCAGCAGATCGCCCTGCTCAAGCGCCACAACCTGCGCGGCGCCCTGCTGTTCCTCGACCTCGACCACTTCAAGCACATCAACGACTCCCTCGGTCATCCGGTGGGCGATACCGTGTTGAAAATCGTCACCGCACGCCTGGAAGCCAGCGTGCGCACAGAAGATACGGTGGCGCGCCTGGGCGGTGACGAGTTCGTGGTCCTGCTCAGCGGCCTGGAGGGCTCACGCACGCAAGTCAGCCGGCAGGTACAGGCGCTGGCTGATACCTTGCGCGAATTGCTCTCCGAACCGATGTTCCTCGACGGGCACCGCTTGCAGGTGACGCCAAGCATCGGCGTGGCGCTGATCCCCGACCATGGCACCACCCCCGCCGACCTGCTCAAGCGTGCCGACATCGCCCTGTACCGCGCCAAGGATTCGGGGCGCAACACCACCCAGATGTTTCACACCAGCATGCAGAAAACCGCCAGCGAGCGCCTGCGCATGGAAACCGACCTGCGCCTGGCCCTGTCGCGCGGTGAATTCAGCGTGCACTACCAGCCCCAGGTGGATGCGCGCGGCAACAAGATCGTCGGCGCCGAGGCCCTGGTGCGCTGGCAGCACCCGCAACTGGGTGCGCAGTCGCCGGCGGAATTCATCAAGGTGCTGGAGGACAGCGGCCTGATCCTGGAGGTGGGCACCTGGATTCTCGACGAAGCGTGCAGCGCATTGGCGCAGTTGATTGCCGAAGGCCTGGTGGACCCGTTGAATTTCAGCCTGTGCGTGAATATCAGCCCGCGGCAGTTTCGCCAGAACGACTTTGTCGAGCGGGTCGAGCGCAGCCTCACGCAACACCACCTGCCCTACAGTTTGCTGAAGCTGGAAATCACTGAAGGCATCGTGATCCAGAACCTGGACGACACGGTGATGAAGATGCGGCGCCTGAAAAAACTCGGGGTCAGCTTTGCGATGGACGATTTTGGCACCGGTTACTCATCCCTGACGTATCTCAAGCGTTTGCCGGTGGATGCGCTGAAAATCGACCAGTCGTTTGTGCGCGACGCGACTCATGATCCCAATGACGCTGAAATCATCCGTGCCATTGTGGCCATGGCCCGCAGCTTGAATCTGGAAGTGATTGCCGAAGGCGTGGAAACCGTGGAACAACTGGCGTTCCTGCAGAAGCTCGGCTGTCATTTGTATCAGGGGTACTTGCATAGCCGGCCATTGCCGATAGAGGGGTTCAGGCGGCTGCTGGAATAGCCATGTGCTGAAACCCAGCGTTGAAACAAAATGCACCCTGGGTTATCCCTGCCCAGGTGCACCACGGTCAAATCAGTGCAACGGCCTGACCATGCGTGGGGGTTCGCCCCTGTTTTCCCCATAACTCTTCGCGGCCGTTGATGACCGCCACCGAATGCCCGGTACGGTTGCACATGCCCAGCTGACCTCGGGCAAGCTCACCCACCGGCACTCTCTTCATGTGCCTTTTCAACCCAAGGCGCAGAAAGCCTTCTCCCGGACCGCTTTCATCCTCCCCGTTATTCAGACTACGAATCGCATGCTGATAACTGCGATCGGCCATGCCATCGTTGTTTTCAATCTGCGCACGCTTGGCGCTGACGGCAAACAGAAACTGCGCATCCTTGAGCATGCCTTTGTCGGGCCCGTTGAACCGGGCGCCTCGGGAGCCCTCGGCCAATTCGCGGTCATTCAACGTGAGCCGGAAGCCATCGCGCATGACGACGTGGTATCCGTCACGGGTCTTGGCCACTTCCTGGAAAATATCCGTGGGGCTTTGTCCGAATCGGTGCATCGCAGCCTTGATCGCCGATACCGTCACGCAGTTGCCATCCGGGCCCTGACGAAAGCCACTCCAGATATTGTCGGGCTTCGCGCCACCGCGCTTGTTGGACAAACCCGGAATGTCAGCTGCGGCATCCGGTTTCGGCAACACCGGTTGGGGGACTACCTGCGGAACAACAGGTGAAGGAACAGCATCAGGCACATTATTTTGTTTTTTATCTGCTATAAGCGCAAACAACTGAGTAAAGAACGAAGTGAATAAGGCCACGACTGCATTGATCGCCTGCGCGTCATTCCCGATAGCCGCCGAACGCTGCAATCCATCACCATACCTTATATCCGGCGTCGCCCTGACCGACGCTTGATGACCACCTGTTTTAACAGTCGGTTCATTACTTGCGCTGAGTGCATCGATCGATAATGACGGCCTTACATCAATGACCCGCGCAATGTTATTAATTGGAAAGCGTGACATAGAGTTCTCCCTATACAGGCATCTCTTCGAAATACATGCTCGAAAAAATGCCTGCACTTATAAAAAGACCAAAACGCGATGACGGTGTTTAAAACCTGGAACTTAGCCGATTAAAGCGGCCATGCCTGTCAGCCGTTCGGTCGTCAACAGGACCCGGACTGGTCAGGTCCGGAGTGGGCGCGTCGGGCAAGGGCGTTGGCTTGGCGTCCGGCAATACAGGGGGTTGCGGTTTGGTATTCGTTGGCACATCAGGCCTTGGGAGGTTGCGCGCAAGTACGGTTGGCTGCGGCCTGGCATACGGCAACACGGGTGGCTGGGGCCAGGTATCCGGAGAAACCCTGGGCGTCGGGACGTGATCCGGCAAGACACTTCCATCAGGGCAGTGGCAATGACCGCCGACAACCACATTCACGTTGACGTTTGTCTTGGGGTCGTTGTTTACGCTTATCTCGGGCCTGGGTACCGTTGGAGGGAGCGGCAAGGGGTGCGGCTTATTCCCACCAGGCATGTTGACCAACGGATCATTGGGTTGTGGCAGCACTCGCAGCCCGCCTGCGTCCGGTTTCACAAGCTCTTTGCGGGTATCCGGCAACACCGGCTGCTTGCCCGCGTCCGGCTTGACCACCTCTTTGCTGGTATCCGGTTTCACTGGCAGCTTGCCTGCATCCGGCTTGACCAACTCCTTGCTGGTATCCGGCAGCACCGGCTGCTTGCCCGCATCCGGCTTGACCCGCTCCTTGCTGGTATCCGGCAGCACCGGCTGCTTGCCTGCGTCCGGCTTGACCAACTCCTTGCTGGTATCC
>NZ_CVTO01000124.1:0-2722 GCF_900004715.1 Pseudomonas sp. 24 E 13 | reverse complement strand
TGCGTCCGGCTTGACCAACTCCTTGCTGGTATCCGGCAGCACCGGTTGCTTGCCTGCGTCCGGCTTGACCCGTTCTTTGTGAGTGTCCGGTGAAATCGGTAATTTGCCCGCATCCGGCTTGATCGGCTCTTTACCGTTATCCGGTGCAATGGGTAATTTGTCGACGTCGGGTTTGACCTGTGTTTTACCCGAAAATATGTCACGCATGGCCCTGAAGATACCTTCAAGCATATCGAACAACTGCCTCAGCGCGGTCTCAGGTGTGACCGCCGTATTATCGGGACGCAGTGACGTCTGAAGAGGTGTTGTGCCAGGCGACTGTACGGTCGGCTTGAGAATAACTTTAGTATTCGAAACCGCTGGTTGTTCCAGAGCAGATGTATCGACTTTAACCAATGGCGGAGTGTTAATCGACATAGACATACGCACGTTCCTTTATTTCATACAACCCGACCGTTCAACGGCCGGAGGGAGGGATAGTTTTATTGACTGAACAACAACAGCGCTGCTTCAGTCCCTCCATTCGTGGGAACTTGAGCCATCGAGTTCCGCGAATCGCAGTTCATATAAGGAAACCAACATGCATTATCAGACTTTGCCTCATGGACAATTTGCGCGAAGCCTTGATTTATGGCTTTGTCGATACGAAAGTGCGGTCACACGCGCTAATACTCTGTAGGCATGTCACTCGTCGATAACATTCCACGTGTTTACTTGCCTCTGGTTTGTGTTAACTCGCACGCGTAAAAAAGGCGCCTGCAGTGGCGCCTTTATGCAAATCAATGGCAAAAGTTCGATTGCCTCGCTTCAGACAGCCACAGGGTTGGGCATCCCCAGCAGGCGACTGACCTGCTCCAGGCCGGTCTCGCGGCGCAAGGCGGTAAACAGCTCCACCGCTTCGGGGTAGTTGCGCGTCAGCATCGCCAGCCACTGCTTCAAGCGGCCGGGTGCCTGGCGCTCGGTCAATTGCGCCACCGATTGGGTCCAGAATTCCTGGAGCATCGGCTGCATCTGCGCCCATGTCATTTCCACCACCTCTTGCCCTGCACGCGCCGCCGCGATCTGCCGCGCCAGGTCAGGACGCGCCACCAGTCCACGGCCAAGCATGATGTCTTCGGCGCCGCTGACTTCGCGGCAACGTTTCCAATCGTCGACGCTCCAGATGTCGCCATTGGCAAACACCGGCACCTTGACCACCTCCTGCACCCGCGGAATCCACTCCCAATGGGCGGGCGGCTTGTAGCCATCGGTCTTGGTGCGCGCATGCACCACGATATGCGCAGCCCCGCCTTCGGCCAGCGCCGTGGCGCAGACCAATGCGCCATCCGGACTGTCGAAGCCCAGGCGCATTTTGGCGGTGACCGGGATATGCGCCGGGACCGCACGGCGCACATGCTCGACGATACGGTTGAGCAACTCCGGCTCCTTGAGCAGCACCGCACCGCCGCGGGACTTGTTGACGGTCTTGGCCGGGCAGCCGAAGTTGAGGTCGATCACCTGCGATCCCAACTCGCAGGCCAGGGCGGCGTTTTCCGCCAGGCAGACCGGGTCAGACCCCAGCAATTGCACGCGCAGCGGCACGCCCGCGGCGGTGTGGGCGCCCTGCAGCAGTTCCGGAGCGAGCTTGTGAAAATAGGCGGGGGTGAGCAAGCGGTCGTTGACGCGGATGAATTCGGTCACGCACCAGTCGATACCGCCCACGCGGGTCAACACGTCCCGCAGGATGTTGTCGACCAACCCCTCCATGGGCGCCAAAGCAATTTGCATGGAAAACACTCAACAAAAATCGTGGCGCAGTTTACTGGGTTTCCCACAACAACCGTTAACCCCCCGTCAGCGCAGGCCCGTACCCCTCGATAAACTCGGCAGGCATGCGCTTGGGCCTGCCGCTGGACAGTTCGATGCAAACGAAGGTGGTGTGCGCGCGCAGCAAGGTCGCACCGTCACGCGGGCGTACCAGCTGAAAACGGCGCGTCATCTTCAGGCGCTGGTCCCAATCGACGATCCACGTGGCCAGTTGCAGCTCATCGCCTTCGTAGCCGGCCGCCAGGTAGTCGATCTCATGACGCACCACGGCCATCGCGCGGTCCAGGCGCCGATACTCGGCAAGGTCCAGCCCCAGGCGCTGGGAATGGCGCCAGGCGCAACGCTCCAGCCAGGACACGTACACCGCGTTATTGGCGTGCCCCAGGCCGTCGATGTCCTCAGCGGCGACCTGCAGGTCGATGATGAACGGCGTTGCCAAATCCCAGCCCATGCCTTGCTCCAGTCGATTGATGTCGGCGGACGCAGTGTATCAGGCGCTCTGGCGCTCCTGTACATGACAGCTCGCCAACAGGGCGAGTACGCCTTCAATTACCCGTGGATCGGCCAGCACCTTCTGATGCCCGCCCTGCTCCAGGCGCATCAGGCGACTGCCTGGCCAGGCCTCATGGATGGTCTGCGAGGCTTTGACCGGGACGAACGTATCGTCTTCGGCATGCACGATCAGGCCGGGAAGGTTCATCTGGTAGTGCGCGACATCCAGATGCTTGAGCGGCATGCCGAATGCCAGCTCCACCGTCTGGATAAACGCCGAACGTGCGCGCGGCGGCAACCCCATCATGCGCGTGAAACCGCGCAGCGCATCGAGGAACCGCGAGGGCGCGGCGATACTCACCAACGCCTGCGTACTCAGCCCCAACTGCACCGCCAGCATCGCGCTGGCACCGCCCATGGAGTG
>NZ_CVTO01000129.1:2479-3301 GCF_900004715.1 Pseudomonas sp. 24 E 13 | reverse complement strand
ATGAACGAACTTGCGCTTCCAGATCGGGCGTAAATCCTGTTGTTTCATCAGCCGACGGACCTTGTGCCGCCCAATGGATACGCCATCGCTACGCAGTGCTTTCATCACCCGACGACTGCCATAACAGTGCTCATTGGTCATGAACGTAGCTTTGACCTGAGCTGCAACCGGACAGACAGCTTTTGGCTTAAAAGACCGCTGACGAGCTTCATAGAACCCCGAACGGCTGATCCGCAAAACCCGGCAGATACGTATTACCGGGTAGGCCTTGCATTGCATTTGGTGAACCAATTGGTGGATCACTTCAATTCGCGGGCAAAGAAGGCCGTAGCTTTTTTTAATATATCGTTGTCAGTCTTCAGCTCGCGGATCTGCTGCTCAAGCTGACGAATACGCTGTTGCTCGCTGGTTAACGGTTTACCAATCCCTGTACCACCTAACTGCTCGGCTTGGTACTGCTGGACCCAGCGGCGCACGGCAGTATCACTCAAGTCTAAATCGGTACAAACGGAGTTCACGCTCAGGCCTTGGTCAACAATCATCTTGCAGACTCTTAGCTTGAAAGCGGCGTCGAATTTTCTGTACTTCTTGGTCATGGAATACTCCTCAATAGGTGTAGTTTCACCTATTGAGGTGTCCGGGACTATTAGACCAGCTCAGACCAGGATTTTGTGTCGATCCTGGCTCAACTGTGGGAGGGGGCTTGCCCCCGATGGCGGCCTCAGAGCCGACCAGGATGTTGGATTGGACCTAGTACATATCCGTTTCTGCGGTAACGGCTGCTTAGGGTTCCGCCCTGACGGCGGGTCACTTTGGAAAAGC
>NZ_CVTO01000129.1:0-2422 GCF_900004715.1 Pseudomonas sp. 24 E 13 | reverse complement strand
ACGGATTCAAGCCTGCGTTCGGCCAGCGTGGTTTAACGGGGCGCCTGAGATCAAAAGCAGATCAAGATCAGGATTAAGAGCGGCTCGCTTCGCATTGTGGTTACGTTTTTTAGGGCTGCGTTGTGTAGATACTCAAGCCCCGATAGGGCCCTCGGCCACACCACAGCCCCCCAGGCCAATTGCCTCGTCCCCTGCCACCCGGTAAAGTGCCGCTCCCCCGCAATGCCCGAGGCAACCTCCATGACCCAGACCTTTGAAATCGCCGTGATCGGCGCCACCGGCACCGTTGGCGAAACCCTGGTACAGATTCTCGAAGAGCTGGACTTCCCGGTAGGCACCCTTTATTTGCTGGCGGGCAACAATTCCGCCGGTGCTTCGGTGCCGTTCCGCGGCAAGAACCTGCGGGTGAAGGAGGTCGACGAGTTCGATTTCAGCAAGGCGCAACTGGCGTTCTTCGCGGCCGGCCCGGCGGTGACCTTGAGCTTCGCGCCGCGCGCCACGGCCGCCGGTTGTTCGGTGATCGACCTGTCTGGCGCGTTGCCAGCCGAACAGGCGCCGTACGTGGTGCCGCAAGCCAATGCCCATGTGCTCAAAGGCTTGAAGAAACCGTTTCAAATCGCCAGCCCGAGCCCGTCCGCCACTCACCTGGCCGTGGTGCTGGCGCCGTTGCGTGGCCTGCTGGATATCCAGCGCGTGAGCGTTACCGCCAACCTGGCCGTGTCTGCGCTGGGCCGCGAGGCCGTGAGTGAGTTGGCCCGCCAGACCGCCGAGCTGTTGAATGTGCGTCCGCTGGAGCCGACCTTCTTCGATCGGCAAGTGGCTTTCAACCTGCTGGCACAAGTCGGCACTCCAGACGCCCAGGGTCACACGGCGCTGGAGAAACGTCTCGTGCATGAATTGCGCGCCGTACTGGAAACACCTTTACTGAAAGTGTCCGCCACGTGCATTCAAGCCCCGGTGTTTTTCGGCGATAGCCTGGCTGTGTCGCTGCAGTTGGCGGCGCCGGTCGATCTGGCTGCGGTGAACGAGGCCCTTGAGGCAGCGCCGGGTATCGAGCTGGTCGAGGCGGGCGACTACCCGACGGCAGTTGGTGATGCAGTGGGTCAGGACGTTGTCTATGTAGGGCGAGTGCGCGCGGGTGTCGACGACCCGGCGGAACTAAATTTGTGGCTGACGTCAGATAACGTACGCAAAGGGGCTGCGCTTAACGCCGTGCAAGTGGCGCAGTTGTTGATAAAAGGCCTTGCGTAAAAGATACTTGGCGTCAATTTGTAGATTGATTCTCACCAAGCGCTATGCTTGGCCCAAAGCGGAACACAAGCGCGTCGGTAACCTATCGGCTCGCCATGCCTTATGGCAGCGGTTACCAACCTTCTCGCAGGCCGGGGAGTGTTCAGACAAAGGATGAGGCTATGGTTCAAGTTCGCAAACTGGTGTTAGCAATAGCGGCCGCCTCGGCGCTGTCCTCCGGTATGGCGCAGGCGCTGCAACTTGGGGAGATGACCCTCAAGTCGAAGTTGAACCAGCCGCTGTCGGTGGAAATCGAGCTGCTCGACGTCGGTGGCCTCACGGCGTCCGAGATCACCCCGAGCCTGGCGTCGTCCCAGGCGTTCGTCGATGCCGGTGTCGATCGCCAGGCCTTTCTCGACCAGCTCACCTTTACGCCGGTGGTCAATCCCAATGGCCGCAGCGTGGTGCGCGTCACCTCCGACAAACCGCTGCCCGATTCCTATGTACGCTTCCTCCTGCAGGTGCAATGGCCCAATGGCCGCCTGATGCGTGACTACAGCGTGCTGCTCGATCCCGCCAAATTCGATCAGCCCACATCGGCTGCCAGCGCCCCGGCGCCGCGCTTGAGTGCGCCGGCCGGCACAGCGTCCGCCGTCAGCAAGCCTGCGCAACATACCACCACGGCTCGCGACACCTTGTGGGAAATTGCCGAGAAAAACCGCAATGGTGGCTCTGTGCAACAGACCATGCTGGCCATTCAGGCACTCAACCCGAATGCCTTTGTCGATGGCAACATCAACCGCCTGAAAACCGGCCAGGTCCTGCGCCTGCCGGACACCGTGCAAAGCACCGCGCTGGCGCAACCCCAGGCGATTGCCGAAGTGACTGCGCAGAACGCCGCCTGGCGCCAGGGCCGCCGCACCGCCAGCCAGCAAGTGGCGGGCAAGGCCCAGTTGGACGCCACCAAGCGCACCGAGACGGGCAATGCGCCGTCGAGCACCAACGCCAAGGACAACTTGAGCCTGGTGTCGGCCGAAGCAGCCAAAAAAGGGGCGAACGGCAAGGCGGGCGACAGCCGTGCGTTGAGCGACAAGCTGGCGATGACTCAAGAGCAACTGGACACCACCCGTCGCGATAACGAAGAACTCAAAAGCCGCGCGGCGGATTTGCAAAGCCAGTTGGACAAGCTGCA
>NZ_CVTO01000127.1:50759-81048 GCF_900004715.1 Pseudomonas sp. 24 E 13 | reverse complement strand
CAGCGCGCGTGATCAGGCGGCGGCGAACCGCGTGTACGAAGGCAGCCTGATCAAATCCGGCGCGGGCAGCCTGGTACTCAGCGGCGACAGCACCTATCGCGGTCCAACCCTGGTCAACGGCGGCCTGCTGGCGGTGAACGGCGCGTTGACCTCGGCCGTAACGGTCAATGACAGCGGCACCCTCGGCGGCTCCGGGCGGATCGGTGCGCTGTCGGTCAACAGCGGCGGGCGCGTGGCGCCGGGTAACTCGGTGGGCACCTTGCAGGTGGCCGGGGATGTGAATCTTGGCGCAGGCTCCACCTATGCAGTGGAACTCACCCCCACCCGCAGCGACCGCATCGTCGCCGGTGGCAAGGCCGTGCTGGGGGGCGGTACCGTCACCCTGGCCCTGGAAAACAGCCCGACGTTATTGAGCCAGAGCCAGGCCCAGAGCCTGATCGGCCGGCAGTATTCGATTATCGAGGCGGCCGGCGGTATCCAGGGCCAGTTCGGCCAGGTGCTGCCGAACTATCTGTTCCTCGGCGGCACGCTGGATTATGCCGCCAACGGTGTGCAACTGGCGGTGGGGCGCAATGACGCCAGCTTCGCCAGCGTCGCCGCCACCCGCAATCAGCGCGCCGTCGCCACGGCCGCCGAGCAGTTGGGGGCCGGCAACCCGGTGTACGAAAGCCTGCTGCAGTCGGACTCGATTGCCACCGCGCGACAGGGCTTGCAGCAACTGTCCGGTGAAATCTACCCGGCCGTGGGCGCAATGTTGATCAACGACAGCCGCCAGTTGCGCGACGCGGTGGGCGAGCGCCTGCGCCATGTGCCGGTGGCCGGTGAACGCAACCTGTGGTTCAAGGCCCTGGGCGCCTGGGGCAAGTCCGACACGCGCGGTGAAACGGCGGGTTCCACCACCTCCCTCGGCGGCTTGCTGGCGGGTGTCGACGGCGCACTGGACGAACAGACCCGCGTCGGTGTGGTCGCCGGCTACAGCGACAGCTCATTGAACATGGGCGGCGGCACCCATTCCTCGGCGTCCATCGACAGCTATCACTTCGGCGCCTATGCCGGGCGTGAGCTGGGCGACTGGCGCCTGAGTGTCGGCGGCGCCTACAGCTGGCATCGCGGCGATGTGAAGCGTGACCTGCAATACGGCGAGGTCAGCGGCAAGCAAAAGACCAAGCTGGAGGCGCGCACCGCCCAGCTGTTCACCGAAGCGGCGTACCGCATTCACCTGCAACCGCTGGCACTGGAACCCTTCGCCAACCTGGCCTACGTGCACCTGGACAGTGACGCGTTCCACGAAAAAGGCGCGGCCGCGGCCCTGGAGCGCGGCGATGACCGACGTGATGCGGTGCTCGGCACCCTTGGCGTGCGCGCACTGAAAACCCTGGCGTTGAACGACCACCAGCAACTGGAACTGTCCGGCTCGCTGGGCTGGCAACACAGCCTGACGGCGGTGGAATCCGAGGAACACCTGGCGTTTGTCGCCGGCGGGCCGTCCTTTGCCGTGCGCAGCGCACCGTTGCTGCGCGACGCGGCGCTGGTAGGACTGCAGGCGAGCCTGGCGCTGAGCCCGTCGACACGGGTCAACCTGGATTACAACGGCCAATTGGGCGGGCGCGAGAAAACCCAGGGCGTGGGGCTGAGCCTGAACTGGCAGTTCTAAAGGAACGCCACAGAACAAATGTGGGAGGGGGCTTGCCCCCGATGAGGGTGGGTCAGCCGGTACATCCGGCGACTGACACTCCGCTATCGGGGGCAAGCCCCCTCCCACAGGGAAAGTGATTCACCTACTGGCAATAAGAAAACTAAGGAAGGTCACCGTGAAAAAACGCAAGTCAGGGTTCACCATTGTCCTCCACACAGGGCCGGGCTATCCGCTCAAGGCGTTGAGCCGCGTGCCATACGGCGCGTTGCTGTGCTGCCTGGCCAGCGGCCTCGCAAGCATGCAAACCGCCCAGGCCGCACCCTATGTGGAAACCGGCAAGCCGGGCGATGCCGCCAGTTGGCGCAGCAACGAGTTCAAGGCCGACTGGGGCCTGGGCGCCGTGCACGCCGACACCGCGTATGCCGCCGGCTACACCGGCAAGGGCGTCAAGCTGGGTATCTTCGACCAGCCGGTGTACGCCCAGCATCCGGAATTCGCCAGCCCGGGCAAAGTGGTGACGATCGTCACCGAGGGCATCCGCCAGTACACCGACCCGTACATCCCGGTGAAGGCCGGTGATGCGTTTCGCTATGACGGCACGCCGTCCCTGGGCTCCAACGGCAAGCTGGGCAACCACGGCACCCATGTCGGCGGCATTGCGGCGGGTAACCGCGACGGCGGGCCGATGCATGGCGTGGCGTTCAACGCGCAAATCATCAGCGCCGAAAACGGCGACCCCGGCCCGGAAGACGGGATCATCCTGGGCAACGATGGCGCGGTGTACAAAGCCGGTTGGGACGCGCTGGTCGCCAGCGGCGCGCGCATTATCAACAACAGCTGGGGCATCGGCATCGGCGATCAGTACGCCAAGGGCGGGCGCGATCCGGCGTTCCCCAACTTCACGGTCAATGACGCCCAGGCGCAGTTCAACAACATCCGGCCGATCCTCGGCACGATTGCCGGTGGTGCCTATCAAGGTGCGATCGACGCGGCCCGCAGCGGTGTACTGACCATCTTTGCCGCCGGTAACGACTACAACCGCAACAACCCGGATGCGATCTCGGGCCTGGCGTATTTCGTGCCGCAGATTGCGCCGAACTGGCTATCGGTGGCGGCCCTGCAGCAGAACCCGGACACCACGAGCGCCAACCCCTACGTGATCAGCACCTTCTCCTCGCGCTGTGGCTATGCGGCGAGTTTCTGCGTAGCGGCGCCGGGTACGAAGATTTTCAGTTCGATCATCAACGGCACCAACCTGGACAACCTCACCAACGACTACGCCAACTTCAACGGCACCTCCATGGCCGCGCCCCATGTGGCCGGCAGTGCGGCGGTGCTGATGGAGCGCTTCCCGTACATGAGTGGCGACCAGATCTCCACGCTGCTCAAGACCACCGCCACCGACCTTGGCGCGCCGGGCATCGACTCGCTGTATGGCTGGGGCATGATCAACCTGGGCAAGGCGATCAACGGCCCAGGGATGTTCGTTACCGCCGAGGATATTCCGGCCGAGTTCCGCATCGACGGCGCCTATGGCAGTGGCCAGTTCGTCGCCGACCTGCCGGGCATTGGCGCGGTGGTGGATGCCGGCAAACCGACCCAGCGCGTGTGCAACGACATCCATTGCGGGCTGGATGTGTGGAGCAATGACATCGCCGGGCATGGCGGCCTGACCAAGCAGGGCGTTGGTACCCTGGTGCTGACCGGCGCCAACACCTACAGTGGCCCGACCCTGGTCAACCAGGGCTTGCTGGCGATCAACGGCTCGCTCACCTCCGACGTGACCGTCAGCCAGAGCGGCGTGGTCGGTGGCTCGGGGCGTATCGGCTCGCTGACCGCCACAAGCGGCGGCACCGTGGCGCCGGGCAACTCCATCGGCACGCTGAACGTAGCGGGCAATGTTACCTTCGATGCAGGCTCGACTTATGCGGTGGAATTGTCGCCCACAAGCAGCGACCGCATCGTCGCCGGCGGCACCGCCACGCTCAATGGCGGTACCGTGACCCTGGCCCTGGAAAACAGCCCGACCTTGCTCAGCGCGACCCAGGCGCAAAGCCTGATCGGTCGCCAGTACAACATCCTGCAAGCGGCGGGCGGTGTCACCGGCCGCTTCGGTGCGGTACTGCCGGACTACCTGTTCATCGGCGGCACGTTGAACTATGCGGCGGGCGGTGTGCAGCTGGATGTGGCTCGCACCAACAGCTTCGCCAGCGTGGCCGCGACGCCGAACCAGCGCGCCGTCGCCGCAGCCGCCGAGCAATTGGGCGCGGGCAACGGCGTGTATGAAAGCCTGCTGCTGGCCCCGACGGCGGCCTCGGCACAGGGCGCGTTCCAGCAACTGAGTGGCGAAGTCTATCCAGCCCTGGAGACTGCATTGGTCAATGACAGCCGCTACGTGCGCGAAGCGGTCGGCGAGCGCCTGCGCAACGGTGAAATGGGCGCGACCAGCCAGGCCATCGACAGCCGTGGCAATGTGTGGGTAAAAGCGCTGGGGGCCTGGGGCAAGACCGACAGCCGCAGCGACACGGCCGGCTACACCACGTCCATCGGCGGCATGCTGGCCGGCGTGGACGGTGCCCTCGACGACGCAACGCGTATCGGCCTGGTGGCCGGCTACAGCGATACGTCGCTGAACATGGGCAGCGACACCCATAGTCGTGCCTCGGTCGACAGTTACCACTTCGGCGCCTATGCCGGGCATGAAATCGGCGCCTGGCGTCTGAGTGGCGGCGCAACCTACAGCTGGCACCGCGCCGATGTGAAGCGTGACCTGCAATACGGCGATGTCAGCGGCAAGCAGAAAGCCAAGGTCGATGCCCACAGCACCCAGGTGTTCACCGAGGCGGCGTACCGCATCAACCTGCAACCCCTGGCGCTTGAGCCGTTCGCCAACCTGGCCTACGTGCACCTGGACACCGACAGCTTCAAAGAGAAGGGCGATGCCGCTGCGCTGAAAAGTGGCGACGACAGCCGCGACCTGGTGCTGAGCACCCTGGGTGTGCGTGCCTTGAAAACCTTCAACGTCAATGATCATCAGCAACTGGAAGTGTCCGGCACCCTGGGCTGGCAGCACAACCTGAGCAGCACGGACGCCGAGCAGCACCTGGCGTTTGCCTCCGGCGGCCCTTCGTTCGCGGTGGAAAGCGCGCCGATGGTGCGCGATGCCGCCCTGGTCGGGGCACGGGTGAGCCTGGCCCTGAGCAAGGATGCGCGGGTGAACTTCGACTACAACGGTTTGCTGGCCAGCAAGGAGAAAGTGCATGGCGTCGGTTTGAGCCTGGACTGGGCGTTCTGATGCGATAAAAACCACTGTAGGAGCGAGCTTGCTCGCGAAAAACTCAAGTGCGGCGCGGTTGTTCAGGTAGAGCGCGTCATCGTTGACGATCTTCGCGAGCAAGCTCGCTCCTACAGGTGGTAATGGACAAAAGGTGTTTTCGCTTTCTCGACAAATCCAACAACAGAGAGGCAGTGCCATGGGTATCTTTGACTATAAAAACCTCGGGACCGAGGGCTCCAAGACGTTGTTCGCCGATGCGATGGCGATCACGCTGTATGCTTATCACAACCTGGATAATGGCTACGCCGTGGGGTATCAGCACAACGGCCTGGGCCTGGGTTTACCGGCCACGCTGGTGCAGGCCCTGCTGGGCAGTACCGATTCCCAAGGGGTCATTCCCGGCATTCCGTGGAACCCGGACTCGGAAAAAGCCGCCCTCGACGCGGTGCAGCAAGCCGGCTGGACGCCGATCAGCGCCAGCAGCCTCGGCTACACCGGCAAGGTCGACGCCCGGGGGACGTTTTTCGGCGAAAAGCCCGGCTACACCACGGCCCAGGTCGAAGTGCTGGGCAAGTACGATGACGCAGGCAAATTGCTGGAAATCGGTATCGGTTTTCGCGGCACGTCCGGGCCGCGGGAACACCTGATCAGCGATTCAATCGGCGATGTCATCAGCGACCTGCTCGCCGCGTTCGGTCCCAAGGACTACGCGAAAAACTACGTCGGCGAAGCCTTCGGCGGCTTGCTCAAGAACGTTGCCGAGTTTGCCGGTGCCCACGGCCTCAGCGGCCAGGATGTGCTGGTCAGCGGTCACAGCCTCGGAGGGCTGGCGGTCAACAGCATGGCCGACTTGAGCGACAGCAAATGGTCGGGCTTCTACAAGGACGCCAACTATGTGGCCTATGCCTCGCCAACCCAGAGTGGCGGTGACAAGGTGCTGAACGTGGGCTACGAAAATGACCCGGTGTTCCGTGCGCTGGATGGCGCATCGTTCAACCTGTCGTCCCTGGGCGTGCACGACAAACCCCATGAGTCCACCACCGACAATATCGTCAGCTTCAACGACCACTACGCGTCATCGCTGTGGAACGTGCTGCCGTTTTCCATCCTCAACCTGCCGACCTGGGTGTCACACTTGCCCACCGGCTACGGCGATGGCATGACGCGCATTCTCGACTCCGGCTTCTATGAGCAGATGACCCGCGACTCCACAGTGATCGTCGCCAATCTGTCCGACCCCGCGCGGGCCACCACCTGGGTGCAAGACCTCAACCGTAATGCCGAGGCGCACAAGGGCGACACATTCATCATCGGCAGTCACGGCGACGACCTGATCCAGGGCGGCAAGGGCGCGGACTTTATCGAGGGCGGCAAAGGCAATGACACGATCCGCGACAGCAGCGGGCATAACACCTTCCTGTTCAGCGGGCACTTTGGCAATGATCGCGTGGTGGGCTACCAGGCGACGGACAAGCTGGTCTTCACGGACGTGCAGGGCAGCGCGGATTATCGCGATCATGCCAAGCTGGTCGGCGGGGATACCGTGATCAGCTTCGGTGCCGACTCGGTGACATTGGTGGGGGTGAGCAGTTTGTCGGGGGAGGGGATAATGATCGGCTGAGTGGGAACACAGTCAAAACTGTGGGAGGGGCGGTGCGACGATTCGACTTGCCCCCGATAGCGGTGGGTCAGCTACCTATAAGCAGGCTGATACACCGCAATCGGGGGCAAGCCCCCTCCCACATTTGATCGGCGTTGACGCCAGGTTTATTTTTCCTTGCGCACCGTCGCCACATCATCGGCCTTGATACGAATACGCTTGCCGGCGATGTCGGTGAATTCGTAGAAGCCGTCGGCGGTCTTGGCGTTGGGTGTGTCCTTGGTCAGATACTGTGTGCCGTTTTGCAACGTGACCACCGTTTGCGTGGAGCAACCGGCCAATACCAGAAAAGTGAGTGCAACCAGCGGAAGACCCAAATTCTTCATGTTCATTACCCTTACCTTTAACCCTGAAAAGTCCCGCAGCGTCTGGCTGCGAGGCATAAATGTTACGCGATCAGCTCCCTCATCTGATCGCTTTTTTTCAAAAAGTTGCAGGCGCCATTTATCTATTACTGATTGCAACAAACCGTTTGCAGCGTCACTCTGTATGCATAACCAGTAGTTGACCGCGTTGTGCCATGAGCCACCCCCTCGAAGACCCCTTGTATTACCTGCACAACTTCCGCCAAGTGCTGATGTGGTTGGAGCAGCGCTATGCCGATCTGCTCGACCCTGACGAATTGCAGTTCATTCAGCAATTCGACAGGTTGCCCCAGGCGTCACAAGCGTTATTGGTGCGCATGGTCATGCGCAAGGGCGTGCATTTTCGTGGGGCAAAGCTCAACTACCTGGAAATCGGCTGTCCGCACGCGGCCATGCAACCACTGCTGGCGTCCGGTTGGGTCGAGGACCAATGCCCGTTGGGCTTTGAAGAGCTGTTCGGCGTGCTGCAAAAAGGCGAGCTGCTCGCGGCGTTCAAGCCCTGGATCGAGCACCCCAGGGGCCGCAAAACCGACTGGCTGGCGCCATTGGCGGCGCAGTTCAATGAAAGCCGCAGCTTCGCCCTTTGGTGCCCCGACCTGCAAGACGTGCTCTACAGCCTGACGGTGATGCCGTTGTGCGACCGCTTGCGCCTGATGTTTTTCGGCAACCTGTATCAGGACTGGTCGGAGTTCGTGCTGGCGGACCTGGGGATCTACACCTACGAGAAGGTCGCGTTCTGCGCCGAGTCCCGAGGGTTGCGCAGCCGCGCCGACGTCGAGGGCTTCTTGTTCCTGCACCAGTGCCAGCAGGCTTTCGAGGCGGGCCAGGCGCTGGAAACGGTGTTGGCGCACATCGCCACGCTGCACACCGACAACCCCTGGCTGGAAAAACGCCGCGCCAAACTGCTGTTCCAGATCGGCCAATACTGCGAGCGCAGCGCTGAGTTGAGCGTGGCCGAGCAGATCTATCGTGGCTGCGCCTATCCCGGCGCGCGTGCGCGGCTGATCCGCGTGCTGGAGCGCCAGGAGGCCTATGCACAGGCCCTGGCATTGGCCGTGGCGGCGCAACAGGCACCGCAAAGCGCCGCCGAGCAGCAACACCTGCTGCGCGTAGTGCCACGTCTGCGGCGCAAGCTGGGTGAACCCAAAGTGTCCAAGGCCAAGCCGCGAGCCGTCACGCGCCTGGACCTGGCACTGACGCCGCCGCAACCGCTGATGTCGGTGGAATATTGTGTGCAGGCCCACCTGAGCGAGCCGGACGCGCCGGTGCATTACGTGGAAAACGGCCTGATCAATTCGCTGTTCGGCCTGCTGTGCTGGGACGTGATCTTCGCGCCGCTGCCGGGCGCGTTTTTCCACCCGTTCCAGCGCGGGCCTGCCGACTTGCACAGTGAGGACTTTCATCAGCGCCGAACCGAGTTGTTCAGCACGTGCTTTGAGCAACTGCGGGACGAGCGCTACAAGACCACCATCCGCCAGCGCTACGTGGACAAGTGGGGCATTCAATCGCCCTTTGTGTTCTGGAACCTGCTCAGCGAAGAGCTGCTGGAGCAGGCCCTGACGTGCCTGCCGGCCGAACACTTGCGCTACTGGTTCGAGCGGCTGCTGCTGGATATCCGCGCCAACCGCACCGGAATGCCCGACCTGATCCAGTTCTGGCCGGCGCAGAAAACCTACCGCATGATCGAGGTCAAGGGCCCTGGCGACCGCCTGCAGGACAACCAACTGCGCTGGCTGGAGTTCTGCGGCGAGTACCAGATGCCGGTCACGGTCTGCTATGTGCGCTGGGCAGAGCCCGCTTGAGCTACAGCGTCGCGGTGCGCGCGTTGTGCGAATTCACCGCCAAGGTCGGTGACCTGGACCTGCGCTTTACCCCGTCGCCCAGTGCCCAGGAAGGCATCGTCGGCCATCGCACGGTGGCGTCGCGGCGCAGCGCGCATTACCAGAACGAAGTCGCGCTCGAGGGCGAGTACGAGCAACTCAAGGTGCGGGGCAGGGCGGACGGCTATGACCCGGACAACAACCGCCTCGAAGAGGTAAAAACCTATCGCGGCGACCTTAAGGCCCAGCCGGCCAACCATCGGCAATTGCATTGGGCCCAGGTCAAGGTCTATGGCTGGCTGATGTGCCAGAAGCTGGGGCTCGATGAGATCGAGCTGGCGCTGGTGTATTTCGATATCGTCGGCGAGGGCGAGACCCTGCTCAAGCAGCGCGTTGCCGCGCCGGACCTGGAGCGCTTCTTCAACCAGCAATGCGCGCTGTTTCTCGACTGGGCCCACCAGCAGATGCAACACCGTGAGGCGCGCAACCGTGACGCGCAAGGCCTGGCGTTTCCCCATGCCGAGTTTCGCAGCGGCCAGCGTTCGCTGGCCGAATCGGTGTACAAGGCGGTCAGCACCGGCCGTTGCCTGATGGCCCAGGCGCCGACCGGCATCGGCAAGACCGTCGGCACGCTGTTTCCGATGCTCAAGGCCCTGGCGCCGCAGCAGTTGGACAAGGTGTTTTTCCTCACCGCCAAGACCCCGGGCCGCAAGCTGGCGCTGGATGCCGCCCAGGTCCTTTACGACAGCAGCCCCGAGCTGTCCCTGCAGGTGCTGGAACTGGTGGCCCGGGACAAGGCCTGCGAGCACCTGGACAAAGCCTGCCACGGCGACTCGTGCCCGCTGGCCAGGGGCTTTTACGATCGCTTGCCCGCCGCCCGCCAGGCGGCAGCCAGGGTGCGGCTGCTCGATCAGCGTCACCTGCGGGAGGTGGCCCTGGCCCACGACGTCTGCCCGTATTACCTGAGCCAGGAAATGGCGCGCTGGACCGACGTGGTGGTTGCCGACTACAACTACTATTTCGACTTCGGCGCCATGCTCTTCGGGCTTGCGCAGCTCAATCAGTGGCGCGTCGCGGTGCTGGTCGACGAGGCGCATAATCTGGTCGAGCGCGCGCGTTCGATGTACAGCGCCAGCCTCGACCAGTACAGCCTCAAGACGCTGCGCGACAGCGCCCCCGAGCCGTTGAAAAAGCCCTTGCAGCGCCTGAACCGTGAGTGGAATGCGCTGCACAAGGACCAACTGGCGCCGTATCAGGCATACGCGGCCAAACCCGACAAGCTGCTCCAGGCCCTGAGCCAGTGTGCCAGCGCCATGGGCGAGTATTTCAACGACCATCCCGAAGCCCTCAGTGGCGACTTGCAGGCCTTTTACTTCGAGGCGCTGCAATTTAACAAGGTGGCCGAGCTGTTCAATGAACACTTCATCTTCGATATCAGCAAACGCCAGTTCAGCGCCAAGCGCAGCAGCTCGACCCTGTGCCTGCGCAACGTGGTGCCGGCCGAGTTCATCCGCCCCAGGTTGACGGCCGCGCGCAGCAGCGTGCTGTTCTCCGCGACCCTCAGCCCGCGCCACTACTACGCCGACTTGCTCGGGTTGCCGCCGGACACCGCCTGGGTTGACGTCGAATCGCCGTTCAAGGCCGAGCAACTGCAGGTGAGCATCGTCGACCGCATCTCCACGCGGTTCGTGCACCGCCAGGCGTCGCTGGAACCCATCGTGGAACTGATCGCCCGGCAGTTCGCCACGCAGCCGGGCAACTACCTGGCGTTTTTCTCCAGCTTCGATTACCTGCAACAAGTCGCGCAGCTGCTGGCCGAGCGGCACCCGCAGATTGCGCTGTGGCTGCAGTCGCGGGGCATGGCCGAAGCTGAACGCCAGGCCTTTCTGGACCAGTTCACCCCGCACAGCCAGGGCGTGGGGTTTGCGGTACTGGGTGGCGCCTTTGGCGAAGGCATCGACTTGCCCGGTGCGCGCCTGATCGGCGCGTTCATCGCCACCCTGGGCCTGCCGCAGCTCAACCCGGTGAATGAACAGATGAAAGCGCGCATGGGCGCGATCTTCGGCGCGGGCTATGACTACACCTATTTGTATCCCGGTATCCAGAAAGTGGTGCAGGCGGCGGGGAGGGTGATCCGCAGTCAACATGATCGGGGTGTGGTGATGTTGATCGATGATCGCTTCGGTGAGGCGCGGGTGAGGCAGTTGCTGCCCAAATGGTGGTCGCCAACGACCTGAGGGACTCACCGCCATTCAAATGTGGGAGGGCTTGCCCTGATACCCGCTGTAGGAGCGAGCTTGCTCGCGAAAAACTCACAGGCACCGCGTTCATTCAGGAAGCACGCGTTATCGTTGACGTTTTTCGCGAGCAAGCTCGCTCCTACAGACGGCGGTACTGGGTTGAGTGTCAGACCACTTCCAGGTAGGAGCTTTGTATCGCCCGCGCCAGTTCGCGCACGGTGTCGATGAAGTCGGTCAGCCGGGTGTGCAGCCCGTCTTCCAGAATCTCATCGATCCCGGTGTACCGCAGGCGCGCCTCGAATTCGGCGGCCAGGCGCTGCGCCGTGCGGCCGTAACTGCCGGGCAGGTCGGCGAGGATGTGGCTCAGTTCCTCGATGCACGCATGCAGTGAGCGCGGCACGTCGCTGCGCAACAGCAGCAGCTCGGACACCGAACGGGCGTTCAAGGCATTCGGGTACAGCTCGGTATAGGCTTCGAACGAGGACAGCGCGCGCAACAGGGCGCTCCACTGGTAATAGCCGCGTGCCGACACGTCGCTGACTTCTTCGGACTCTTCACCAAACATCTCATAGCGCGCATCCAGCAGGCGCAGGGTGTTGTCCGCACGTTCGACGAAGGTGCCCAGGCGAATGAATCGGTAGGCGTCATTGCGCATGATGGTGCCGGAGGTTGCGCCGCGAAACAGGTGCGAGCGTTGCTTGACCCAGTCACAGAAATGGCTGATGCCATGCCGCGCCAGGCCGCCGGCGGCGATGCTGCGCATTTCCAGCCAGGTGGCGTTGAGGTTTTCCCACATGTCGGCGGTGATGCGTCCGCGCACGGCATGGGCATTGCCCCTGGCAGCGCGCAGGCAGTTGTAGATACTGGCCGGGTTTTCTTCATCCAGGGCGAAAAAGTGCAGCATGCGCCCGGCGTCCAGTTGCTGATGGCGCTCAAGGTAACTGTCCAACGTGCCGCTGCTGAGCAGCGACATCGCCAGTTCATCGAGCCCATCGCTGCGCCCGGCCTGGGGCATCAACGACAGCGAATAACTGACTTCCAGCATGCGCGCCAGGTTCTCGGCGCGCTCAAGATAGCGGGACATCCAATACAGATCTGCGGCGGTTCTACTCAACATACTCAGCCCTCCACCACCCAGGTGTCCTTGGTTCCGCCGCCTTGCGACGAGTTGACGATCAGCGAGCCTTCCTTGAGCGCTACACGGGTCAGGCCGCCGGGCACCAGGCGGGTTTCCTTGCCCGAGAGCACGAACGGGCGCAGGTCGATATGCCGCGGCGCGATGCCGTTTTCGACGAAGGTCGGGCAGGTGGACAGGCTCAGGGTCGGTTGCGCGATATAGGCATGGGGACGCGCCTTGATGCGCTGGCGAAAGTCCTCGATCTCGGCAGCGCTGGACGCCGGGCCCACCAGCATGCCGTAGCCGCCCGAGCCCTGGGTTTCCTTGACCACCAGTTGCGCAAGGTTGGCCAGCACATGGGACAGTTCATCCGGCTTGCGGCACTGGAAGGTCGGGACGTTCTGCAGGATGGGTTCTTCATCCAGGTAAAAACGGATCATGGCCGGCACATAGGGGTAGATCGACTTGTCGTCGGCCACGCCGGTGCCGATGGCGTTGGCCAGTACCACGTTGCCCGCGCAATAGGCGGCCACCAGGCCGGGCACGCCGAGCATCGAGTCGGGGTTGAACGCCTGCGGGTCGAGGAAGGCGTCATCGATGCGCCGGTAGATCACATCAACCGCCTTGGGGCCGTCGGTGGTGCGCATGAATACCTTGAGTTCGTGCACGAACAGGTCGGCGCCTTCCACCAGCTCCACGCCCATTTCCCGAGCCAGGAAGGCATGCTCGAAGAAGGCGCTGTTGAAGCGCCCCGGGGTGAGGACCACCACGTTGGGGTTGTCCAGGCGGCTGGCGCTTTTCAGGGTCTTGAGCAGCAGGTTGGGGTAGTGGTCCACCGGCGCGATGCGCTGCCTGGCGAACACTTCCGGGAACAGGCGCATCATCATCTTGCGGTCTTCGAGCATGTAGCTGACGCCGCTGGGGGTGCGCAGGTTGTCTTCGAGTACGTAGTAGGTGCCGTCGCCGTCGCGCACCAGGTCGACGCCGGAGATGTGCGAGTAAATGTCGCGGTGCAGGTCCAGCCCGACCATCGACTTCTGATAGCCCTCATTGCCCAGCACCTGGTCTGCCGGGATGATGCCGGCCTTGATGATGCGCTGGTCGTGGTAGATATCGGCGAGAAACATGTTCAACGCGGTGACCCGCTGGATACAGCCGCGCTCGATCACGCTCCATTCGCTGGCGGGAATGCTGCGCGGGATGATGTCGAAGGGGATCAGGCGTTCGGTGTCTTGCTCGTCGCCGTACAGGGTGAAGGTGATCCCGGCGCGGTGGAACAGCAAATCCGCTTCACGGCGACGCTGGGCCAGCAGTTCCGGCGGCGTATTGGCCAGCCAGCGGGAGAAATCCTGATAATGCGCACGGCAGGCGCCGTCTGCATCATTCATTTCATCGAAGAAAGATCGAGCCATTCCAGTACCTTGTCAGTGCCCAGCCTTGCTTGGTTGGCAGCTTGCTTGGGTGGCACTGCCGCTAAAAACGCTTTTCTTATGAGCCTGTGGCTAAGGGTGCCAACAGGCCTGGTCCTTACTTTCTTATGGAGTCGGCTCTGGGTCGGGGGGTAACGAATGCTCCTGTTTACCGGCGGATGAATGGATTAAGCAAGGCTTGTGCCGGAAACGGCAGTCACTACCGGTAAATCCTCTGTAGGAGCGAGCTTGCTCGCGAAGAACGCACGGGTAATGGGTTCAAGCAGACTGGCGCGTCATTGTTGACGATCTTCGCGAGCAAGCTCGCTCCTACGGGGGGCGGGGGGTGCTCTGATTTGGTGCGCGACGAACTTGAACTTCACCCAGGTCCGCTTCTTCTAATGAGCCTTGAAACCGGATGGAGCCGCATCGTGCCCAGAATCATTTCGCCCAACACCCCGGAAGCGGCGTTGACCGACCACAGCGAGCACAACGCCAAGATCTTCGGTTCGCCCAAGGATCGCCTCGACTTCTATCGTCGCGAGATCCAGTACGAAACCAGCATCCTGGCCAACCGCACCGACGCCTACCTCACCGCCCAGTCATTCCTGGTGATTGCCTTCGTCTCCGGCATGGGCAATCTGAACCCGGAGTGGGGCAAGTTGTTCACCCTGGTGGTGCCGGCGATTCTCGCCGCCCTGGGCATTCTCAGCTCACTCAACGCCTGGCCCGGCATCCGCGCCGCGTACGAGATCATCGATCACTGGCACTACAAGCAAAGCGAGCTGCTGCGCAGTGAGCCGGTGATGGGCCTGGCCTATGACGAGTCGCCGCTGTTTTCCGAAATGGAGTCCACCCATAAGGGCTATCGCAAGTCCCTGCTGTTCTCCATGCGCGCGCCGTGGTTGTTCATGGGGTTCTGGCTGGTGTTGGGCATTTATGCCTTTTACATCCAGGTCGACAACCCATTGCGCTGAGCAATCGGACGGAACTTCACCCGTTAACCCAGCGCCTTAGCTTTACGGGGTACAGATTCCCCGCAAGCCTGCAATGAGGTGCGCCATGACCACAGATCACGATCCCCAGACCACTGACCGCAACGNAAGCCGGCCCCCGGCACCGCCGCCGATGCACCCAAGGACCCGACGCCGGCCAGCGACCCGGATGCCCAGGAAAACGACTACAGTCCGGACTTCAAGCCTGAGCCTGAGCACAAGCCTGAAACCGATGCCGATATCGATACCCAGGGCGGTTAGAGGAGACAGTCATGTCAAAAGAACTGGACGAAGAACTCAACGATCCGGGCAATGAAGACCCGGGCTCATTGATGGACGATGCCGAGGTGCCGCTCAACGATCTGGACGAAGCGGCGGACGTCGGCAATACCGAAGATCAGCACTGATCCGGCGGCGCGCCCCAGGTTTCACTGTTTCTGCGCGGTGCGCCGTTCGTACCACACCAGCATCGGCTGGGTGCTCAAGCCATGCACCATGATGCTCAACGCAATCACCGAAAGCGTGAGGTTCACCGCCACGGCGCTGCTGGTGCCGATCAGCCCGTGGTTGAGGGCATAGAACAGGTAGTAGATGCTGCCGATTCCGCGAATGCCGAACCAACTGATCAAGCTACGTTGGCGACGGTCCATCAGGCTGCCCCACGGCATGGCGAACACGCTGAGCGGGCGAATTACGCAAAACAGCAGCGCGGCCAGCGCCAGTGCGCGCCAATCCCAATGGCTGACCAGCACGATGCCCAGCACGGTCACCAGGAACACTTCCATGGAACGCTCCACCAGGCTGCCGAAGGCGAGCATGTCGCCCATCATTACGCCGGCCGCGATTTGCGTATCCTGCAATTGACTCACATCGCCATGCAGGGCCCGTTCAGGCTCGATCTCCAGGTGACCCACCACCGGTTGCGCCAGATGCTCGGCGGGTGTCTGGGCGTAACCGGTGGACTTGAACTCGGCCTGGCGCAGCCCCAGGCCCGCCGCGAATACCGACAGGAAGCCATAACCACCGATGGCTTCAGCGCTGACATAGGCCAGGGCGATCAGCGCCAGGGTCAGGTAGTCATTGGGTGACAAGGTGCTGTCGGCATTGATCAGGCGCAGGCGCAAGGTCAAACGACCGATGCCACGCCCCATCCAGTACCCCGTCAACAGCCCGGCCGGGACTGCCCACAGCAGGTTTTTCAGCACCCAGCCACCGAACCAGTCGCCATCGAAACCGCCATGCTGCATGAACAGCAGGCCGAAGATCACAAAGGGAAACGCGGTGCCGTCGTTCAAGCCGGCTTCGCCGGACAGGCCGAAACGCAGGGGGTCGTAGTCCTGGGCATTATTGACCTGAACCAGGCCGGCCAGTACCGGGTCGGTGGGCGCCAGCATCGCGCCCACCAACAGCGACACGCCCCACGACAGCTGGAACAGGTAATGCAGCGCCAGGCAGGCGCCGAAGATGGTCAGCAGCATCACCGGCCCGGCCATGCCAAAGGCGATGCGCCAAGTGCGGTGCCTGAGCGGCAGGCGCAGTTTCAAGCCGCTGACGAACAGCGAAAACAGCACCGCGACTTCAGTCAGGTGCTCCATCCAGCGGGCTGAGCCCTTGATGTCCAGGTCCAGCAGGTCCACACCCAGCGGGCCGATGGCGACGCCCAACAGCAGGCACACCGCCGAGGTGGTCACCGGCATCCAGCGCAGGTAGGAGGACGTGAGGGCGAGGGTCAGCAATACGGCGCCCAGTACGGCCAACCATAGAATAAATGTCATCGAACGAGCACCGGGGGCCGTGGTTTGTGCCGGTTTTGAGGGCCGCGGCAGGGTGCAGGTTCAATGTGATTGCATCGCGTTGCCACTCAAGCCGGCGACGGTTTCACGCTGATTTGATCCGATCCTGCAACAAGCGCTCCAGCGTCTCCACCGGCAATGGTCGGCTGAACAGATAGCCCTGGATCTGATCGCAGCCGGCTTCTTTCAGGAAGGCCAGCTGCGCCTGGGTTTCCACCCCTTCGGCGACGACGCGCAGCTTCAAGCTGTGAGCCAGTTCGATGATCGTGCGGGTAATCGCCGCATCCTGCGGGTTGGTGGTGACTTCGCGGATAAATGCGATGTCGATCTTCAACGTGTCGATGGGGAAGCGACGCAGGTACGCCAGGCTCGAATAACCGGTGCCGAAATCGTCGATGGCGATCTTCACGCCCATGGCGCGCAGGCGTTGCAGGGCGGCGATAGTGTGTTCAGTGTTTTCCATCAGCGAGCCTTCGGTGAGTTCCACCTCCAGCCAGTGGGCGTCAACTCCGGTTTCGACCAGGATGTGCTCGATATCGGCAATCAGGTCGCCCTCGATCAACTGATGCCCCGAGACGTTGACCGACACTTCAATCGCACCGAGGCCGTTCAATTGCCAGGCGGCGATCTGTTGGCACACGCGCTCGATCACGCAGCGTCCCACGGGCACGATCAGGCCGAGGTTTTCCAGGATCGGCACGAACACCGCCGGCGATACCGCGCCATACCCTGGCCGATCCCAGCGCAGCAAGACTTCCAGGCCGCAGACTTCGCCGTTGGCCAGTTCGACCTTGGGCTGGTAGTGCAGGGCAAACGCGTGTTGTTCGACCGCCTCGCGCAGGTCGTTCTCCAGGTCTTGCCGGGCCAGGTCGTGCACGTTCATCTGGGTGTGATCGCTGCCGCGTTGTTGCAATTGCTGCTCCAGCCTCAGGCTGTGTTGTTTGAGCTCATCGCCATGGGCCTTGAGCCGCAGCAGGTTGCGCACCCGCAGCCACAGTTCGACGCGTTCGACCGGCTTGCTGATGAACTCCTCGGCGCCGGTTTCCAGGCCGCTGACCCGCGCGCTGGATTCGCTCAAGGCCGAGAGCATGATGATCGGGATGTTCGCCGTGACGGGGTTGGCCTTGAGCTGGGTGGCCACTTCGTAGCCGTCCATGCCGGGCATCATGATGTCCAGCAGGATCAGGTCGGGCGGCTGCTGCGCCACCAACTGCAAGGCTTCTTCGCCGTTGCTCGCGCTCAGGGTCTGGTAACCCTCATGCTGCAGCAGGGTTTCCAGGAGTTTGCGGACCTGGGGTTCATCGTCAACGATCAACAGGGTTGCGGGTGAGCTGGCCATGGAGAGAACTCATGCGGGAGGTGTGATGGTCGGGTTCAGCAGGGTGTCGATCACCTGGTACAGCTCCTTGTAGCGCAGGGGCTTGGTGACGTAGGCGTCGCAACCGGCCAGGCGGGTTTTTTCCCGATCTTCCTTCATGGCCATGGCGGTGAGGGCGATCACCGGGATATGCGCGGTGAGCGGGTCTTGCTTGAGCAAGCGGGTCGCGGCCAGGCCGTCCATGCCTGGCAACTGGATGTCCATCAGAATCAGCGCCGGTTGTTGTACGCGGGCCAGGGTCAGCCCGCTTTCGGCATCCGCCGCCCACTGCACGTTGTGCCCGGCGCTGACCAGCAGCAGGCGCGCCAGGCGCATATTCGCTTCGTTGTCTTCGATGATCAGGATATCGGCCATGCGGCCTCCGGAATGCGGTGCAGCGGCAGCCACACCACGAAACGCGCGCCCAGGCCTTCGCGGCTGGCCACGGCCACGCTGCCGCCGTGCAGTTCGGTCAACTGCTTGACCATCGCCAGCCCCAGGCCGGTGCCTTCGAATTTGCGCGCCAGGCTGCTGTCGATCTGGCTGAAGGCCTTGAACAGCTTGCCCATGTCATCCGGGGCGATGCCGATACCGGTGTCGCTCACGCTCAGCTCGAGGAATGCCGGGTGACTGCCGGGCGGCAGGGCAAAACCCTGCACCGGCCAATCGCCGGGGACCCGGCCGACCTGGTCACGCCCGACTTCACGCACCACCAGGGTCACGGTGCTGCCGTGCTCACTGAACTTCACCGCATTGGCCAGCAGGTTGTAGACGATCTGCTTGGTCTTGCGCAGGTCCAGTTGCAGCCAGCCAAAATCCTGCGGGTTGTCCAGCGTCAACTGGATGCGCTGCAGGGCGGCTTTTTCACGCACGATCAACAGGCTGTTGGCCAACAGGCCGGCCAGTTCCACGGGTTCCAGTTCGAGGTCCATCATCCCGGCCTCGACCTTGGACAGGTCGAGGATGTCGTTGATCAACGCCAGCAGATGCTGGCCGCTGGTGAAGATATCGCCGATGTATTCGCGCTGGATCTCGCTCATGTCGCCCACCAGCCCGTCCTTGAGCGCCTCGGAAAAACCGATCACCGCGTTCAGCGGTGTGCGCAGTTCATGGGACATGGTGGCGAGAAATTCCGACTTCATGTGGTTGGCATGCTCCAACTCCAGGTTCTTTTCTTCCAGGGCACGTTCGAAGCCTTTGCGCTCGGCCTCTTCCTGCTTGCGCGCGGTGTTGTCGGTGCCGATCAGCAGGTAACCGATGATCGTGTCATGCCGATTGCGCAGGGCCGTTACCGAGACCATGGCCGACAAGCGACTGCCGTCCTTGCGGATGTAGGTCAGCTCGTAGATGTCTTCGATGCCGCGGGAGGCCTTGAAGACCAGGGCTTCGAACCCCGGCGTGATCGGCGTATCGAGTTCCAGGCTGAGAGCGGCGGCGCGGGTAATCAGTTCGGCTGGGTCGGAGATGTCGGCGGGGGTGATGCGGTTGAGCACATCGGCGGCGGCGTAACCGAGCATGCGTTCGGCGCCGACGTTGAAGATCTGGATCACGCCCTTTTCGTCAGTGGCGATGCTGGAGAAATAGGCGCTGTTGAAGATCGCATCCTGCAGCGCGCCGGTCTTGAGCAAGGTTTTCTGGCGCTTGAACTCGACGATTTTTTCGGCGCGTGATTGGGGCGGGTCGGGTAGGGGGGTGTCCATTGCCAGGTAATCCGTGAACGTCAGGCCTGCCATCGGCACAGGGCGATGGCGCAGAACATGTTCACAGAAGACCGCGCGAACGCGACGATGAGGACATGAGTTTGTTGGACAATAGCAGAGATTGTGGCGTTTTGATGGCCGAGGCCGGCCTTTTGACGCAATAGCGTCCGCATTTCAATGATTTACATGTTTCTTCGCTGATGAAACGTTTCACCTTACGGATAATTGGCAACGCAAGCGCTTGCGTAAGCAAATGTATCTAAACTAGAGTCGGCAGCACTCGACAACAAAAACAATAAATCCAGGAGCTCATCCATGAGCCTTGAACCCTTGCTTGAGATGCAGGGCATCAGCAAAACCTTCAACGGTTTGCGCGTGCTCAAAAGTGTCGGCCTGAAGGTCTACCCCGGCGAAATTCACGCCTTGATGGGGGAGAACGGCGCCGGCAAGTCCACGCTGATGAAAATCCTCTCCGGCGCCTACCAAGCCGATCCCGGCGGCGTTATCCGCATCGACGGCCAACCCGTCGCCAGCTTCACTCCCGCTACCGCCAAGGCCCTGGGCATCGCCGTGATCTACCAGGAACTGAGCCTGTGCCCGAACCTGAGCGTGGCCGAGAATATCTACCTGGGCCGCGAACTGCGCCGAGGCTGGACCATCGACCGCAAGGGCATGCAGGCCGGTTGCGTGGAGGTGCTGCAACGCCTGGGCGCCGAATTCACCGGCGCCACCCAGGTCAGCAGCCTGTCGATTGCCGAGCGCCAGTTGGTCGAAATCGCCCGCGCCCTGCATGCCCACGCCAGGATCCTGGTGATGGACGAACCGACCACGCCGTTGTCGTCCCGTGAAACCGACCGTCTGTTCGCGCTGATCAAACAACTGCGCAGCCAGGGCCTGGCAATCATCTACATCAGCCATCGCATGGCCGAAATCTACGAGCTGTCGGACCGCGTCTCGGTGCTTCGCGACGGCCAATATATCGGCGAGTTGACCCGCGCGGCGCTGTCGGCCGACGTGCTGGTGAAAATGATGGTGGGTCGCGACCTGTCCGGCTTCTACAAGAAGGAACACGCTGCCTATAACCCCGGCAACGTAGTGATGCGCGTGCGCGACATGGCCGATGGCAAGCGCGTGCGCCACTGCAGTTTCGATCTGCATGCCGGTGAAGTGCTGGGCATTGCCGGGCTGGTGGGGGCAGGGCGCACGGAGCTGGCGCGGCTGATCTTCGGCGCCGACCCGCGCACCAGCGGCACCCTGGAAGTGGTGGGCAAGACGGTGACGCACCTGCGCACCCCGGCAGACGCCATTGGTGCCGGCGTGGTGTACCTCACCGAAGACCGCAAGGCCCAGGGCCTGTTCCTGGACATGAGCGTGGCCGACAACATCAATGTGTGCGCCTGCGTGCCGGATGCGCGAGCCGGTGGCGTGCTCGATCGCGCCCATGGCGCACAGCGCGCCAATGACGCGATCAAGTCGCTGTCGATTCGCGTGGCCTCGGGCAAGGTCACTGTGGGCGCGCTGTCCGGCGGCAACCAGCAGAAGGTGTTGCTGGCGCGGCTGCTGGAGGTCAAGCCCCATGTACTGATCCTGGATGAGCCCACCCGTGGCGTGGACATCGGCTCCAAATCCGAGATTTACCGCATCATCAATCAATTGGCCCAGGCGGGTGTCGGCATTGTGGTGATCTCCAGCGAACTGCCGGAAATCATCGGCACCTGCGACCGTGTGCTGATCATGCGCGAAGGCCAGTTGGTGGCTGAAGTCGGCGGGGCCTCCGGTCACGTCATCTCCCAGGAACGTATTATCGACCTCGCCACCGGTGGCGATCAGGTGGCTGCCAATGGCTGAATTCAATAGCGCAACAACCGTGGGCAAGGCGGAACGCGTGCGTGAGCTGATGCGCACGGTGGGCATGTTGCCGGTGCTGGTGTTGCTGCTGGTGGGCTTCGCCCTGGCCAGCGAGAACTTCATGACCCTGCAGAACCTGTCGATCATCACCCAGCAGGCCTCGGTGAATGTGGTGCTGGCGGCCGGCATGACCTTCGTGATTCTTACGGCGGGCATCGACCTGTCGGTGGGCGCGATCCTGGCGGCGTCGGCGGTGGTGGCTTTGCAGGCGTCGATGTCGCCGCAGTTCGGCATGTTCGGCATCGCCGCCGGGATTGGCTTTGGCCTGTTGCTGGGCTTGGTCAACGGTGGGTTGATCGCTTTCATGCGGTTGCCGCCGTTCATCGTCACCCTCGGCGCGCTCACCGCCATGCGTGGCCTGGCAAGGCTTTTGGCCGACGACAAGACGGTGTTCAACCCTGACTTGCCGTTTGCCTTCATCGGCAATGACTCGATCCTCGGTGTGCCCTGGCTGGTGGTGATTGCCGTGGCGGTGGTGGCGCTGTCGTGGTTCATCCTGCGCCGCACGGTGATGGGCGTGCAGATCTATTCGGTGGGCGGCAACCCGGAAGCGGCGCGACTGTCGGGGATCAAGGTGTGGAAGGTGCTGTTGTTCGTCTACGCCATGTCCGGCGCGTTGGCCGGGCTCGGCGCGGTAATGAGCGCCTCGCGCCTGTTCGCCGCCAATGGCCTGCAACTGGGGCAGTCCTATGAACTGGATGCGATTGCCGCCGTGATTCTCGGTGGCACCAGCTTTACCGGCGGCGTCGGCACCATCGGCGGCACCCTGATCGGTGCGCTGATCATTGCGGTGCTCACCAATGGCCTGGTGCTGCTGGGGGTGTCGGATATCTGGCAGTACATCATCAAGGGCATCGTGATCATCGGCGCGGTGGCGCTGGATCGCTATCGCCAGTCCGGCGCGCGTACCTGAGTTGGCTCATACAACAATCACAAGAGAGAGACCCGCATGAACGTCAAACGTATTTTCCCGCTGATTGCCTTGGCTGCCCTGATGTCCCAGGCCGTGCAGGCACGTGAACTCAAGGCCCTGGGCATCAGCATGGGTTCGCTGGGCAACCCGTATTTCGTCACGCTGGCCGATGGCGCCACGGCGCGGGCCAAGGCGTTGAACCCCAACGTCAAGGTCACTTCGGTGTCGGCCGACTATGACTTGAGCAAGCAGTTTTCGCAGATCGACAACTTTATTTCCTCCAAGGTCGACCTGATCCTGATCAATGCCGTCGACCCGTCCGCCATGGCCTCGGCGATCAAGAAAGCGCGGGATGCCGGGATTGTCGTGGTGGCGGTGGATGTGGATGCCAAGGGCGTGAACGCCACGGTGCAGACCGACAACGTCGAAGCCGGCAAGCTGGCCTGCCAATACCTGGTGGATAAACTCTCGGGCAAAGGCAATGTGATTATCCAGAACGGCCCGCAAGTGACCGCCGTGACCGACCGCATCAAAGGCTGCAAGGCCGCGCTGGCCACCGCGCCGGATATCAAGCTGCTGTCCGACGACCAGGACGCCAAGGGCTCGCGCGAAGGCGGCCTGAACGCGATGCAGGGTTACCTTACGCGCTTCCCGAAAATCGACGGGCTGTTCGCGATCAACGACCCGCAAGCCATTGGCAGCGACCTGGCGGCCAAGCAACTCAAGCGCAGCGGCATCATTATCACCTCGGTGGACGGCGCGCCGGATATCGAAAACGCGCTGAAGACCGACACCCAGATCCAGGCCTCCGCCAGCCAGGACCCGTGGGCCATGGCCCAGACCGCCGTGGACGTGGGCAATGACCTGCTCAACGACAAAGCTCCCTCGCAAGCGGTGACCTTGCTCACGCCCAAGCTGATCACCCGCGACAACGTGGGCAGCTACAGCGGCTGGTCGAGCAAACACTGAAGTCTTGACCCGAGGGGATAGCGCCATGGTCACCATGGATGACGTGGCACGCAGGGCCGGGGTGTCGACATCGACGGTGTCCCATGTGCTCAACGGTACGCGCAAGGTCAGCCCGGCCACGGTGCAGGCGGTGCAACAGGCGATCCAGGTGCTGGGCTACGCGCCCAACACCCTGGCGCGTTCACTGGCGCGGTCGAGCACCAATACGATTGGCGTGGCGATCTCGGCGCTGTCCAACCATTACTTCAGCGAGACCGTGCACGCGATTGAAACCGCGTGTGCCAGGCACGGCTACATGATGCTGTTCGTCGACACCCACGACGACCCGGAGCAGGAATTGCGGGTCGTCACCGCGCTGCATCAGCGGCGGGTCGACGGCATTGTGCTGGCGCCGTCGAACGGCTCGCTGGCCCTGGATTACCTACGCGCCAATGCAATTCCCGCGGTGCTGGTGGATCGCATGATGAGTGAGCAGTTCGATCAGGTCGGGGTGGAGAATGCGCAGCCGACCCAGGCCCTTATTGAACACCTGATTGCCCATGGGCATCGCCGTATTGCTTTCATTGCTGGGCGTGCCGGGTTCAGTACCACGGATGAGCGTGTGGCCGGGTACAAAGCTGCGTTGCAGGCGGCGGGGCTGGTGTTTGATCCGCAGTTGCTGGTCAATGGCGGCTCCAACACCGAGCCGGCACGCCAGGCCACCGTGCAGTTGCTGAGCCTGGCCGCGCCGCCGACCGCCATCATGGCCGGCAACAACCTGATGACCCTGGGCGCCATGCAGGCTCTGCGTGACGCCCACATCGATGTGCCGGAGCAAATGGCCCTGGTCGGGTTCGATGATTTCGAATGGGCGGATTTTTTCCTGCCGCGCCTGAGCCTGATCGCACAGCCGGTGCAGGCCCTCGGCGCACGTGCGGTGGACTTATTGCTGCAACGCATGGCTTCTCCCAGCTCGCCGCCCCAGAGCGTACGACTGGCGCCGACCCTGCAATTACGTAATTCCTGCGGCTGTGATTGATTGGAATAACCCACGTATGAACGGTCCTGTTTCCCTCGGTATTGATCTTGGCACCTCTGAACTCAAGGCCATCCTCATGGATCTCGACGGCAGGGTGCTGGCCCACGCGGGCGTGCGCTTGAGCGTATCGCGTCGCCATGAAGGCTGGTCCGAACAGGCGCCCCAAGACTGGTGGCACGCGTGTTTACAGGCGCTGGAACAGCTGCGCGAGCATGCGGCGTTTGCCCGCGTGGCCTGTATCGGCCTGTCGGGGCAGATGCACGGCGCGGTATTGCTCGGGGATGACAACCGCGTGTTGTACCGGGCCATCCTGTGGGACGACTCCCGCGCGGTAGTGCAGGCGCAGCAACTGGGCGTCGAGCATGCCGAGGTCACGGGCAGCTTGCCGATGGCCGGGTTGACCGCGCCCAAGCTCCTATGGCTGCAACAGCATGAACCTGAGGTGTTCAACGCGATTGATTGCGTGCTGTCGCCCAAGGATTACCTGCGCCTGTGCCTGAGTGGCGAGCGCATCAGCGAGATGTCGGATGCCGCCGGCACCCTGTGGCTGAATGTGGCGCAGCGTGAATGGTTTACCCCGATGCTGCGCGCCACCGGCCTGGCGCCTGCGCAAATGCCCAGGCTGGTGGAAGGCGGCAGCGCGAGTGCCTGTGTAACGGCGGTCGGGCTCGGCTTGTCGCCGCAGGTGGTCATCGCCGGTGGCGGCGGGGATAACCCGGCGGCGGCGGTGGGTATCGGTGCAATCAATGCCGGTGACGGCTTTATCACCCTGGGCACCAGCGCGGCGATTGTCGCGATTACCGACCACGCCGCCGGCAACCCGGCCAGTGCGGTTCACAGCTTCTGCCATGCGCTGCCCGAGCGCTGGTACACCATGGGCGCGATGCTGGCCGGTGCCAGTTGCCTGCGCTGGGTAACACGCCTGACGGGCCTGCCGGATGAGCAAACGCTGTTGGACCAGGTGCAGGCGCAATTGCCCATCGAGCAGGGGGTACCGTTGTCCACGCCGTTGTTCCTGCCGTACCTGGCGGGTGAGCGCACGCCCCATAACGACCCCTTGCTGCGCGGCGGCTTCATGGGCCTCGGCCACGACTGCACGCCGGCGATGCTCGGCTACGCGGTGATGGAAGGCGTGGGTTTCGGCCTGCTCGACGCCTGGCGCGCGGTGCAATCGACCGGTGCCGAGGTCAAGTCCTTTGCGCTCGTAGGCGGAGGGGCGCGCAGTGAGTATTGGGCGCAATTGCTGGCCAATATTCTGCAAAGGGAAGTGTTTACGTTGCACGGCAGCGAATTGAGTGCGTGCATTGGGGCGGCGAAATTGGGGTACATGGCCATCGGGCAGGGCGCGGATCTGCTGGCGGCGGGTATGCCGGTGAAGATGCGGTATGTGCCTGATGAGCGGCATCAGCCTGTGTTGGCGGCGCGCTATCGCAAATTCCAGGGGTTGCTCGCGGCAGCGAAAGCCCTTCAGGACTGAATCCACGACTGGAGCAGAACTAATGTGGGAGGGGGCTTGCTCCCGATGGCAGTGTGTCAGTCTCAGATATGCTGACTGACACTCCGCTATCGGGGGCAAGCCCCCTCCCACATTTGGATCGCAGCGCATCAGATTAGATAGCTGTCGGCTGTGAGACTGCCAACTGCAGCGCCACAGCTCATGAGCCATACCGCAATTTACTGTGGGAGGGGGCTTGCCCCCGATAGCAGTGTGTCAGTCTCCGATGTGTTGACTGACACTCCGCCATCGGGAGCAAGCCCCCTCCCACATTTGGATCGCAGCGCATCAGTTAGATAGCCGTCGGCTGTGAGACTGCCAGCAGCAGCGCCACAGGTCCGGAGCCTTAGCGCAATTTACTGTGGGAGGAGGCTTGCCCCCGATGGCAGTGTGTCAGTCTCCGATGTGCTGATTGACACTCCGCGATCGGGGGCAAGCCCCCTCCCACATTTGGATCGCAGCGCATCAGTTAGATAGCTGTCGGCTGTGAGACCGCCAGCAGCAGCGCCACAGGTCCGGAGCCATAGCGCAATTTACTGTGGGAGGGGGCTTGCTCCCGATAGCAGTGTGTCAGTCACCGATGTGTTGACTGGCACTTCGCCATCGGGAGCAAGCCCCCTCCCACATTTGGATCGCAGCGCATCAGTTAGATAGCTGTCGGCTGTGAGACTGCCATCTGCAGCGCCATAGGTCCGGAGCTATACCGCAATTTACTGTGGGAGGGGGCTTGCCCCCGATGGCAGTGTGTCAGTCTCCGATGTGTTGACTGACACTCCGCTATCGGGGGCAAGCCCCCTCCCACAGGTTTGTGCGGTGTGCCGTCGGTCAGTCGGTCAACGGCGGCAACCGCCGCTTCACCGGGGTTTTCTTGACGATGGCGGTGTTGGTTTCGGCGTACCCGTTGATTCGGTCCAACAGGCTGTCCAACTGATCCATGGTGCGCACATGCAGGCGGGCGATGAAGCAGTCTTCGCCGGTGACTTTGTCGCATTCAGTGAATTCGGGAATCGCCTGGATCTGGCGTTCCACTTCCTGCAACTTGCCGGGCAGGGGACGGATGCGCACGATGGCTTGCAGCAGGTAACCGAAGTGTTTGGGGTCGATGTCGACGGTGTAGTGGGTCAGCACGCCGCGTTCCTCCAAGCGTCGCAAGCGTTCGCCGACACTCGGCGAAGACAGCCCGGTAATGCCGGCCAGGGCCTTGAGGGACAGGCGTGAGTCATCCATCAAAGCGGCGATCAGTTGCTGGTCGATGGTATCAATCATGGATTTTGCCTAATAAATGAAGGTGATTCGAGGCTGCGGCCTTTTTTAGTCGCTGGAGCGGCTATGTGTCAGATTGCCATAATTGAGCCTCACTTGAGGAGCGTCAATTATGGATACCGCTGTCCGTCGCGGAATGTGGGAAATGATCGCCGCCATGCTGATTTCCGGCACCATCGGCTGGTTTGTACTGGTGTCCGGCGTGTCGGTGATCGAGGTGGTGTTCTGGCGCTGCGTTATCGGTGCGCTGGCGTTGTTGCTGGTGTGCGCCTGGTTCGGTTACCTGAGGCTGGACCTGCTCAGTTGGGCCAGGTTCGGGCTGGCCGTGCTCAGTGGCGTGGCCATTGTGGGCAACTGGTTGCTGCTGTTCGAATCCTACTCGCGCGCTTCAATCGCTATCAGTACGGCGGTGTACAACGTGCAACCGTTCATGTTGGTGATGCTGGCGGCGGTGTTTCTCGGTGAGCCGATCACCCTGCGCAAAATCACCTGGCTGAGCGTGGCGTTTCTGGGCATGTTGGCTATTGTCACGGCCCATGGTGCGCAGCCAGGCGGCGGCGACTATCTGGCAGGCGTCGCACTGGCCCTGGGCGCGGCTTTTTTGTACGCGGTCGCCGCGCTGATCATCAAGCGGCTCAAGGCGGTGCCGCCGCATTTGATGGCGTTGATCCAGGTGACCACCGGTGCCGTGCTGCTGGCGCCGCTGGTGCCCTGGGACAGTTTGCCCGCGTCGACCAATGCCTGGGCGGCGCTGGCGACCCTGGGTCTGGTGCACACGGGGTTGATGTATGTGTTGTTGTACGGGGCGATACAGAAGCTGCCGACCGCAATGACCGGCGCGTTGTCGTTCATCTACCCGATTGCGGCGATTTTCGTCGACTGGATCGCGTTCGGGCATCGCCTTGGGTGGCTGCAATGGCTGGGTGTGGCGGCGATTCTGCTGGCGGCGGCGGGGTTGCAGCGGGGCTGGTGGTGGCCCCGTAACCTCGGTAGGAGCGAGGGGGGCGTCTAGTTCTTGCTCGCGAATAACGTTAACGATAACGCAGCGCATCGGGTTAACACGCGGCGTCCTTACGTTTTTCGCGAGCAAGCTCGCTCCTACAGAGGGTCAGTGCGTGCCCTGAAAGATGATGTTTTCCGGGTTGAAGTGCTCCACGGCGCTGCCCGGCTGAGGCAATCCGAGGATGTGCCCCTTGATCTTGCCGACCACGTGCATCTCGCACGGTTTGCAGTCGAACTTCAGCGTCAGGACCTCGTCGCCATGGATCAACTGCATCGGCGCCACCTTGGTTTTCACGCCCGTCACACCCTTGGCCTGTTTAGGGCACAGGTTGAACGAGAACCGCAGGCAGTGCTTGGTGATCATCACCGGCACTTCGCCGGTTTCTTCGTGGGCTTCGAAGGCCGCATCGATCAGCTTCACCCCGTGACGGTGGTAGAAGTCGCGGGCCTTCTGGTTGTAGACGTTGGCCAGGAACGACAGGTGCGCATCCGGGTACACCGGCGGCGGCGTGGTCTCGGCCTTGCGCCCGCCACGTGGGTGTGCGGCCACGCGAGCGGCGGTCAGTGCCTCGATCACTTCACGGCGCAACGCCTTGAGTTGCGAGTTGGGGATGAAGAACGCCTGCGGCGCGTCCAGCTCGATGCGGGTGGCGTGGTACTCGGTGGTGCCGAGCTGGCCCAGCAGGTCGCGCAGGGTGTCCAGGGCCTGTTCCGGCTTGTTGGCCACGCCGAACGGGCCGGGCAGGGTGACACTGACGCTGATGCCTTCTTCGCTGGTGGCGGTGACGTCCAACTGTGCTTCACGCAGGCGCGCCACCCAGGACAGGCCGATACGGCGCTCGGCCGAGGTCTTGAGCAGTGCCTGTTGCCAGTTATGGTCCAGGTTGCGGTTGAGCGGGTGGTTCGGGCGCAGTTGATGCAGGCCGGCGGGCATTTCGTTGGGTTCGACGCGGTAGCGATAGCGCTTCTCGCCGTCTTCCTCAAATTCGCCCTTGGGTTCTGCGATGTTGGCGCGAAACCCCACCACTTCACGCTTGACCAGCACATTCAGGCCGTCGCCGTTGGACAGCGGCTCGTGGGTGACCACTTGCAAGTCGCGCTTGCCGGCCTTTTCCACCACACCTACCGGCAGGCCGGTGAAGGTTGGGGTATCGAAGGCACCGATATCGATCTTGCGGTCGCTGACAAAGTAGTCGGTACTGCCACGGTGGAAGGTTTTTTCCGGATCGGGCAGGAAGAAGTGCGCGGTACGCCCGCTGGAAGCGCGAGCCAGGTCCGGGCGGTCTTCGAGGATTTCGTCCAGGCGCTGGCGGTAGTAGGCGGTGATGTTCTTCACATAGCCCATGTCCTTGTAGCGGCCTTCGATCTTGAACGAACGCACGCCGGCTTCGACCAGCGCGCGCAGGTTGGCGCTCTGGTTGTTGTCCTTCATCGACAGCAGGTGTTTTTCAAAGGCGACGACGCGGCCCTGATCGTCTTTCAAGGTGTACGGCAGGCGGCACGCCTGGGAGCAGTCGCCGCGGTTGGCGCTGCGGCCGTTCTGCGCGTGGGAGATATTGCACTGCCCGGAGAACGCCACGCACAGGGCGCCATGGATGAAGAACTCGATGGCGGCGTCGGTCTCATCAGCGATGGCGCGGATCTCTTGCAGGTTCAGCTCGCGGGCCAGCACCAACTGCGAGAAACCGGCCTGGTCGAGAAATTTTGCCCGGCCCAGGGTGCGAATATCGGTCTGGGTGCTGGCGTGCAGCTCGATGGGCGGAATATCCAGCTCCATCACGCCCAGGTCTTGCACGATCAGCGCATCCACACCGGCGTCATAGAGTTGGTGGATCAGCTTGCGGGCCGGCTCCAGTTCGTTGTCATGCAGGATAGTGTTGAGGGTGGTGAACACGCGGGCATTGTAACGACGGGCGAATTCCACCAGTTGAGCGATATCGCTCACCTCGTTACACGCATTGTGACGGGCGCCGAAGCTCGGCCCGCCGATATAAATGGCGTCGGCGCCATGCAAGATAGCCTCGCGCGCGATGGCCACGTCGCGGGCAGGGCTGAGCAATTCCAGGTGATGCTTGGGCAAGGACATAGTTTTTTTAGTCAGGCTTGTCACGGTCGAGGCGCGCATTGTAGCTGTGAAATGCCTGAGCGGCATCTACCACAGGGCTGTGAGGGCAGCATGTCACCAATGTGGGAGGGGGCTTGCCCCCGATAGCGGTGCGTCAGTCGAAAACTGTTCAGCTGAAACACCCCCATCGGGGCATAGGTATCTACACAACGCAGCCGCGCCCAACCGTAACCACGATGCGAAGCGAGCCGCTCTTGATCTTGATCTGCTTTTGATCCTAGGCGCCC
>NZ_CVTO01000127.1:45297-50709 GCF_900004715.1 Pseudomonas sp. 24 E 13 | reverse complement strand
CAGCCGTGACCGCAGAAACGGATATGTACTCGGTCTGATCCAACATCCTGGTCGGCCCAGAGGCCGCCATTGGGGGCAAGCCCCCTCCCACATTTTGTCGGCGGGACGCGGAGCGTCCCAGGCGGCATTCCCACGCAGAGCATGGGAACGATCAACAGTATCCCCGGGTATCAGCCCTTGGCGGCCATCGCGGTGACTTCAACCCGCATGCCTTTGACCGCCAGTTCGGCAACGCCCACCGCAGCTCGTACCGGCCAGGGCTTGGCGAAAAAGCGCGTGTACACGTCGTTGAACGCGGCGCGGTCAGCCATGTCGGTGAGGTAGATGGTCAGGTGCATCACCCGGTCCATGGAGCTGCCGGCTTTTTCCAGGGCGACTTTCAGGGCTTGCAGGGTGCATTCGCTTTGCGCCGTGATATCGCCCAGTTCCAGGCTGCCGTCGGCGTGGGTGGGGATCTGGGTGGACACCAGGATGCCGTTGAAACCAATCACGTCGGATGAGATGGACCCTGCATCCGGATCAGGGGTGAACTGCAGATCGTGGTTTGCCATGAAAACCTCTCGCGTAGGGCGTAAACGTTGCCGCGCAGTCTACCCATTGAGGACCTGCGGGTCACGGTAGCCGTCAGTAGTTTTTTGACGTCAAAAAAGAAAATCCTGCGCGAGGTAAAGTCGCTCAAAGCCGCGCCGATAGCGTGTTAGAGACTGATTCTCTGCACGTTGAGGGCAACATCATGTTCAACACGAAACTCAAACAAGAACTGGCGGCCAGGACGGTCGAAGTCGATGAGTACAAAGGACTGATTGCTGCACTCGAACGCTCCATGGCCGTCGTCGAGTTCGACCTCAACGGCAAGGTGTTGCGTGCTAACGATAACTTTCTGAATACCCTGGGCTATACCCGCGACCAATTGGCCGGCAAGACCCATCGCGATTTTTGCTTTCCAGCCCTCACCGGCAGCCCGGCCTACGCTCAGTTGTGGAGCGACCTGCGCGCCGGCAAGTTTGTCTCCGGCACCTTCAAACGCATGCATAGCAGCGGCGCGACCATTTGGCTGGAGGCCAGCTATAACCCGCTGTTGGATGAGCGCGGGCAGGTGCTGAAGGTGGTCAAATACGCGCTGGATGTCACCGCCAAGGTCGAGCAGGAAGCCGCCACCCGCAGCAAACTCGTTGCACTGGACCGGGCGATGGCAGTTATCGAGTTCGATTTGAGCGGCCAGGTACTGGACGCCAATGCCAACTTCCAGCAGGTGATGGGCTATTCGCTGGCGGAACTCAAAGGCAAGCACCACCGTTTGTTTTGCGAGCCGAGCCTGATCAGCAGCAGTGAATACGCCGATTTCTGGCGACGTTTGAACAACGGTGAGTTTTTCACCGGTCAGTTCAAACGACTCGGCAAACACGGCCGGGTCGTGTGGCTGGAGGCCAGTTACAACCCGGTCTACGACGGTGACGGCAAGTTGATCAAGATCGTCAAGTTCGCCAGCGATATCACCGAGCGCGTGGAGAAGTTCGAGGAGGACTCGCGGGGAGCGTCGCGGGCTTATCATATTTCGTCGGAGACCGAACGCTTTGCCGAGCACGGCACTCAGGTCATCCAGGACACTGCCACCGAGATGCGCCGCATTGCCGATAATATCGGCGCCTCGGCGCGCCTGGTAGGGCAGTTGGGCGACCGCTCCGAGCAGATCACCGCGATCGTCAACACCATTCGCGGGATTGCCGACCAGACCAACCTGTTGGCGCTTAACGCGGCCATTGAGGCGGCGCGCGCCGGTGATCAGGGACGCGGCTTTGCGGTGGTGGCCGATGAGGTCCGGCAACTGGCGGGGCGTACCAGCCGCTCCACTGCGGAAATCGCTGAGATGATCGGCATGATCCTGACCGAAACCCGGGATGCCGTGAGCAGCATGAACGCCACCCAGGAAGGCGCGCAGCGCGGGGTGAACCTGGCCGATCAGGCCGGATCGGTGATTTTGCAGATCCGCACCAGCACCAGCGATGCGGTGCAGGCGGTGAGCATGTTTGCGTCCAAGCTGGACGAGTCGGAGGTTATTCCCAAGGCCGCAGTGGGCTGGGTGGGTTGAAGCTGATCCATTAAAAGCGCGCCCCGGTGCTGATCGCCAGGACCAGCACCGGCGCGGTCGTTACTCTTTCACATCCATGAATTCTTCAGCCCACGCCACATAGCTTTCCGGCAATGTGTAGGTGTGGGTCAACTCCGTGGCACTGAGGTTGGAGGTGCTGTGGGTGAGTTGGCGTTGCGCACGCAGGCTGTCGTAAGTGGCCTTGATCGCGGCAAAGTAGGCGCCATGCCCGGCCACCACGATGCGCACGCCCAGGCTGGCCAGGCGCTCGCTGTCATGCAACTGCGGGTTGCCGTAGGTCACCAGCATCAGCGGTACCGTGAGCTTTTCGGCGATTTTTTCCAGGTGGTCGAAGTCTTTGACGCCGACCATGCAGATCCCGTCGGCACCGGCCTTTTCATAGGCCCGGGTGCGGGCGATCACGTCTTCGGTGGGCAATACGCCGGCGTTGGTGCGGGCAATGATCGACAGTTCAGGGTCGACACGCGCTTCGAGGGCCGCCTTGACCTTGCCGATGCCTTCCTCGACGGAGATCAAATCCGTGGATTTACGCCCGAATTGCGCAGGCAACAGGGTGTCTTCGATGGTCAGCGCCGCAACGCCGGCGCGTTCCAGTTCTTCAACCGTGCGCATCACGTTGAGGGCGTTGCCGTAGCCGTGGTCGGCATCGGCAATGAACGGCAACTGCGCGACACGGCCGATACGGGTGGCCTGCTCGACGAACTCACTCAGGGTAATCAACGCGAAATCGGGTGCCGCCAGTACCTGCAGGGAGGCGACGGAGCCGCCGAGGATACCGACCTCAAAGCCCAGGTCAGCCGCGATACGCGCGGACATGGGGTCGAAAACCGAGGCGGTTTCGACACAGATTGGCTTGGCAAGCAGTTCGCGAAAGTTGCGGCGCAGCGCTGAGTGAGAAATCTTGGGCATGTTCTTTCCTGGCTTTGGTCATCGTCAAGTGACGATCAATGTCTATTCGTGGTGGCGCGAGATTACCACGGGACGGGCAGGGGTTTATGACGTTTGCGGGCATGGGATGTGGTTTGACTGCCCCGTTTTGCACAACTGCTGTGCGGCGTTGGCGATTCATTCACTGGCGCGCGATGCCTATAGTTCATCCACCGGCGCAGTGCTCGACCGTGCTGTGCACACCAGCCCAAGACTGAGGTAAGCCTGATGAACCGTGAATTCGATCCCGCCCTGAGTGCCATCAACCAAGTGGACGCCGAGTACTTCGAGTACAGCAAGGCGGCCAATCCCATCAGTGCCAATCTCATCACGCGCATTCCCTACCACAGCTTTCCCGCCGCGCTGTACGACAGCGGCCCATCGCGCATAGTCCCGCTGGACCTCAGTGACGCCCTGGGCTGTGAAGGCCCGGCGACCGGTCCGGGGCTGTGCGCGAACTTCATGCGGCTTAATCGCGGCGATACGCTCACCTTGCAGCCCAACGCCACTTCGCAGGTGTTCTACGTGATCGCCGGAGCGGGCCGTACGGTTCAGGGCGAGTCCACGATTGAATGGTCCAAGGGCTGCTTTATCGCGCTGCCCGGCCGGCAGGAGGCGCAGTTCAGCGCCAGCCAGGATGCGCGTCTCTACTATGTGCACGATGAACCGTTGTTGCGTTACCTGGGCGTGACAGCCGGCGCCGATCGCTTCACGCCCACCTTGTACCCGGCGGCACTGGCCAACGCCAAGCTGCGCGAAGCCGCCGATGATCCGCGTGCCCAGGACCGCAGCCGCATCAGTATCCTGCTGGGCAACCGCAACTTTCCCCAAACCCGCACAGTGACGCACGTGCTGTGGGCGATGTATGGAATCCTGCCGGCCGGGTCGGTGCAAAAGCCCCACCGCCATCAGTCGATAGCCCTGGATTTCATCATTGACTGCCCGCCCGGTTGCTACTCCCTGGTGGGCACCGAGCTGGAGCCGGACGGGCAGATTCGCAACCCGGTGCGGGTCGACTGGGCGCCTGGCCTGGCCTTCGTGACGCCGCCGGGGTATTGGCATGCGCACTTCAACGAATCCGACACCGAGGCGTTCCTGATTCCGATCCAGGACGCGGGGCTGCAAACCTACCTGCGTGCTCTGGATATTCGCTTCAGTTGAGTCAGTGCCAGTCCGGCGTCTCGCCCAGGCGCTCGACGATAAAGTCGATAAAACAGCGGACCTTGGACGACACGATGCGCTTGGGCGGGTAGACGAACCACACGGCAAACGCCCGTTCGACGCCCTGGACGCGCCATTGTGGCAGCCACACCACCAACTCACCGGCCTTGAGGCTGCGGGCCACCAGCCAGTCCGGCAACAGCGCGAACCCCAATCCCTGGCGCGCGGCGATCAATTGCGCGTCCAGGTCATTGATCCGGATGCAGTCGCCATGCACCAACGACGCTACGCGGCCGTCGGCGACGAAGGTCATATCGCTCATGGCCTGTGTACCCAGTACCGCAGGCACACTGGCAAGATCGGTCGGCGTCGAGGGCGGCGGGTGCTGCATGGCGAATGCCGGACTGACCACCAGGCGGTAGTGGCCGTCGCAGAGTTTGCGCGCTTTCAGCGTGGAATCGGCCAGCGCGCCAATGCGGATGGCGAGATCGACGCCGGCGTGAATCAGGTTGACCTGGGCGTTATCCAGCACCAGCTCGACGCCGATCTGCGGGTAGCGCAGGCGAAAGTCGTTCAAGGCCGGAAGGATATGGTGACGGGCAAAGGCCGGCGGCAGGTTGAGCTTCAATAACCCGCGCGGCTGCTGGTTCAGCGCCGACGTCGCCGCTTTGGCGTGTTCCAGTTCATCGAGCACCCTGCGGGCGTGCATCAGGAACGTCTGGCCCCCTTCGGTCAGGTGCAGGGTGCGTGTGGAGCGGTTGAACAGCGCGATGCCCAGGTCCTGCTCAAGGTCCTTCACGTAGCGTGAAACGGTGGAGGCCTTGATGCCCAGGCGTTCGGCTGCGCGGGAAAAGTTGTTGCCTTCGGCGGCTTCGACGAAGGCGGTCAGGGCGGCGAAATAGTCCAAGGTCGGCCTCAGGGGCAGGGCGGGCAGAGGTGCAGGTTGTGGAGGTTTGCCGCGTGCTGTCAACAGCCAACTGACAGTGGAGATACCCTGTGGGAGGGGGCTTGCCCTAATGCCAGTCAGTTAAGCGAACGAAATGCTTAAAGCAGCGAAGATCCCCTGTGGGAGGGGGCTTGCCCCCGATGACGGCCTCAGGGCCGACCAGGATGCTGGATCAGACCGAGTACATATCCGTTTCTTCGGTCACGGCTGCTAATGGTTCCGCTTTTACAGCGGCTCACTTTTGAAAAGCGCAAAAGTAAGCAAAACG